>CAUPOD010000456.1:0-2813 GCA_963512745.1 uncultured Burkholderia sp.
TGAACCGGCGGCACGGGCACGCTTGGGAGGCTGGGGTGGGCTATCTGCTTCCGGTTGCCTCCAGCAGATAGCCCACTTCAGTCCGACCGGTCCATTTCCGTAGAAAGTCAAACCCGTCCGGTCCTTGCCGCTCTCGACAAAACCGGCTCCCCGCCCTTCCCGCTTCGGCTTGGCCCCCAGTGGATAAACACGGACACGAAAGCAACGCGGGGGGGTGGCATTTTGGGGCGGTCGAACCTTCTGGACCGGGGGGGGGTCTCACCGGAGGGCACCGTAGGGGCGTAGCCCCCCCCGTCCTCCCAACCATTTACTGGCCACAGGGGTTTTCCACTGCCTCAACCAACCCAGAACCAAAATCAACACCTGTTTATAAAACCAACCGCATGACGACACTCGAATTTCTGCTGCGCCTGCTCACCGCATTTGCCTGCGGCGTAGGCATCGGCATCGAACGGCAAATGCGCCAACGCACTGCGGGCCTCCGCACGATCACCCTCGTCGCGAGCGGCGCATGCCTGTTCGTCACGCTCGGCGTGCTGACCGGGGGCACGGGCGTGACCCAAATCGCCGCCTACGTCGTTTCCGGCGTCGGCTTCCTCGGCGGCGGCGTGATCATGCGCGACAAGGGATCGATCCAAGGCATCAATACCGCCGCCACGCTCTGGTGCGCCGCGGCCGTCGGCGTGCTCGCGGGCGCGGGCCACTACGTGCACGCGCTGGCCGGCACGTGCATGGTGCTCGCCTCCAACACCGTGCTGCGCAGCGTGAGCAATGCGATCAATTCCACGTCGGTATCGAACGCCGATCTCGTGCGCGAATACCAAGTCACCGTGATCTGCCGCGCCGACGACGAGGTGCATATCCGCACCCAGCTCTCGCACCTGATGTACGCGAAGCCGCTCTCGTTCCAGAGCCTGACGAGCGAAGACGTGCCGGGCCAGCCCGACCGGCTTCAAGTCACGGCCACGCTCAAGCTGCACCCGAAGGATCAGGCGCGCCTCGAACAGATCGCGAGCCGCATCAGCATGGAACAGAGCGTCACGAGCGTGAGCTGGAGCGCCAAGGAAGCCGAACCGTTGATGGAATGACGCGTGCGCCCGCAGACGGGCGCAGCAAGCACGTACCCGTGCTCACGAGCCGCGGCGGTTATTCGTTTTCTTCGAAGTAGTAGTGGCCGAACTTGGCCTGCTTGGTGCGGATATAGCGCTCGTTTTCCTCGCGCACGGGCACGGCCAGCGCAACCCGTTCGCATACCGGAATGCCGTGCTGCGCGAGCGTATCGAACTTCTTAGGGTTATTGCTCATGAGCCGCACCGAGTCGACCTTGAGAATCCGCAGAATCGCGGCAGCCGAATCGTACTCGCGCGCATCGTCGGGCAGGCCGAGATCGAGATTGGCCTCGACCGTGTCGCGCCCCTGCTCCTGCAGCGCATACGCGCGGATCTTGTTGCTGAGGCCGATGCCGCGCCCTTCGTGGCCGCGCAGATAAAGCAGCACGCCGCGCCCCTCGGCCGCGATATAGCGCAGCGCCAGGTCGAGCTGCTCGCCGCAATCGCAGCGGTACGAGCCGAAAACGTCGCCGGTCAGGCATTCGGAATGCAGGCGCGTGAGCACCGACTGCTGATCGGCGACATCGCCCATCACGAGCGCGAGATGCTCGGTCTCGCTGTCCGCGACGCGGAAAGCGTAGGAGGTGAACGTGCCGTAGCGCGTCGGCAGCGACGCCTTGGCGACCAGCGTCACGCATTCGTTGGCTGGCGTGTCCTGCGGTGCTTCGGGAGAAGACGGAAGCGTCATGGAATACGGGGAATAAAGTTCGTCGAACGTACAGCCCGAAGTGTAGCGCCATTCCGGCGCGCCGGCCTGCCGCATGTCGCGCTTGCCGACCTATACTGGATTAAATAAACCGTCGGCGCCGCGCGCGCCGCGTTCGTTTGAATCGATCCGGAGGAGGCACGCATGGGCACGACCGTGGCACAGATCCTAAAAAACAAACCCGCAGCGACCCGCAGCGTCTATAGCGTACAGCGCGATGCGTCGGTCTACGACGCGATCGCGCTGATGGCCGACAAAAGCATCGGCGCGCTGCTGGTCATGGACGGCGCGGAGATCGTCGGCATCGTCACGGAACGCGACTATGCCCGCAAGATCGCGTTGTGCGACCGATCCTCGAGACACACCCGGGTCGACGAAATCATGACCCCCAAGGTGCGCTACGTCGAACCGAGCCAGGGCAGCGAGGAATGCATGGCGCTGATGACCGCGCATCGCGTACGCCACCTGCCCGTGCTCGAGCACGGCGAGCTGGTCGGGTTGATTTCGATCGGCGATCTGGTCAAGAGCGTGATTGCCGATCAGCAATTCACGATCCAGCAGTTGGAACTCTATATCCAGGGCACGTTGGCCGAACACGCGCCGCACTAGCCGCGCGGCACGGCATGCCGATCGTCGGAGCGGGCCCCCCGCAGTTGCGGGGCACCCGCCGGCCGCCTTAGTTCATTGCGTTGACGAGCAGGCCCATGATCTGGCGCGCCTGCGGCGAATCGTCGACCTTGCCCGCATCGTCCACCACGGCCACACGCGTCGAGTCTTGCGTGAGCGCCTTCACGTTGATCGCGTAGAGCTTGGCCTTCTTTTCCTTGGTGCCGTGGAAAACCTGGCTCCAGAAACCTTGCTCTTCCGCGCTGCGGTCCTTCGGATCGACGTAGCGGATCGCATAGAGGCCGAGCATGCGGTCGCTGCTTTCGACCGTGAAGCTCGCTCGTTGCAGCGCCGCGCCGACGGCCGCCCACGAGCGGTCGTATGGCGCGCGC
>CAUPOD010000457.1:0-2811 GCA_963512745.1 uncultured Burkholderia sp.
CGGTTTCGCGTGCAACCGCAACGACTACTACGATCCCGACAACAGCTATCTGAACGTGGTGCTCAAGCGCCGTCTCGGGATTCCGATTTCGCTCGCGGTGATCTATGTCGAACTCGGCGCGCAGATCGGCTTGAGCGCGCACGGCGTGTCGTTTCCCGGGCATTTTCTCGTGCGCGTGACGCTGCCCGACGGCGATGCCGTCATCGATCCGACCACGGGCCGCTCGCTGAGCGAGGCGCGCCTGCTCGAGATGCTCGAACCGTACGCTGCGGCCGACGCCGCCCCGCGCAGCCTGCTGCGCGCGCTGCTGCAGCCCGCGTCGGGACGCGAGATCGTCGCGCGCATGCTCAACAATCTGAAGGCCGTGTATCTGCAGGCCGAGCGTTGGGAGCGGCTGCTCGCGGTGCAGCAGCGGCTCGTGATCCTGCTGCCGGAAGATCCGGAGGAAGTGCGCGATCGCGGGTTCGCGTATGCGCGGCTCGAATTCCGGCGCGCCGCGCTCAACGATCTGGAGTGGTATCTGGGCGAATGTCCGGACGCACCCGATGCGACGCGTGTCGAAGGCGAGGCGAGGACACTGCGCAAGCAGATTGCGCAGGGCGCGGACAACTCCGACTAGGAAACGAAAAATGCCGCCCGGTCGTCGACCGGACGGCATTCATTCCATTCGGCGATCCGCGCCGCGGCGTGCGGCGCTTGCGCTCACTTCAGCGCGTTGAACGCGCGCTCGCGGATTTCGTCGACCGTGCCGAGACCCGAGATCTTGCGGTACGCGGGCGCCGCGATGGCGCTCGTGGGCGCGCCCACGGTGGCGTCGCGCTGCGCCCACTCGCCGTAATAGGCGATCAGCGGCTTGGTCTGCGATTCATAGACCTCGAGGCGCTTCTTGACCGTTTCTTCCTTGTCGTCGTCGCGCTGGATCAGCGGTTCGCCCGTCACGTCGTCGAGTCCCTCGGCCTTCGGCGGATTGAACGTCACGTGGTACGTGCGGCCCGAGCCCGGGTGCGTGCGGCGGCCGCTCATGCGCTCGATGATGGCGGAAAACGGCACGTCGATTTCGAGCACGTAATCGATCGCGACTTGCGCGTCCTTCATCGCCTCGGCTTGCGCCAGCGTGCGCGGGAAGCCGTCGAACAGATAGCCCTGCGAGCAGTCGGCTTCCTTCAGGCGCTCCTTGACGAGGCCGATGATCAGCGCATCCGGCACCAGCTTGCCTTCGTCCATGTAGCCCTTGGCTTCGACGCCGAGCGGCGTGCCGGCCTTGACGGCGGCGCGCAGCATGTCGCCCGTCGAGATTTGGGGGATGCCGAACTTTTCCTTGATGAAGGTGGCCTGGGTGCCCTTGCCCGCGCCGGGGGCGCCCAACAAGATCAAACGCATGGTGGATCTCCAGTTTTATGAATGCGGTCAACGCGGGGTCCGCACCGGGTGCCTGCCTCGCGCGGGATCTCTTACGGACAGCAGAGCCGACGGCGCGCGGCGGCGCTCGCGGAACTGGTACGGGGAAGACGGCCGGGGGACGGTAGGCGAGCGGGGACTCGCGATCGTTCGAACGATTATGCCACGGCTTATTCGCGGCTCAAGGTAAAAAGGGCTTGGACACGCTCGAGGTCGGCCGGCGTGTCCACGCCCGCGGCCGGGGCTTCGCGCGTGATCAGCACCGCGATGCGCTCGCCGTGCCACATCGCGCGCAGTTGTTCGAGCTGTTCGGCTTGTTCGATCGGCGCCTGCGCGAGCGTCGGGTACGTCCGCAGAAAACGCGCGCGGTATGCATACAGGCCGATATGCCGGTATACCGGGAAAGCCGGCGCGGGCATGGCCGCGACATCGGGCCAAACCGGCTGATAGGCGTCGCGCGACCACGGAATCGGCGCGCGCGAGAAATACAGCGCGACGCTCTGCGCGTCGAGCACGACCTTGACCACGTTCGGATTGAACACTTCGTCGGCCGCATGGATCGGATGCGCGGCCGTCGCGATCGCGCACTCGGGGTGCGCGGCGAGGTGCGACGCTACGTCGCATATCAACTGGGGCTCGATCAGCGGCTCGTCGCCCTGCACGTTGACGACGATGGTGTCGTCGGGCCAGCCGAACTGCGCGGCGACTTCTGCCAGGCGGTCCGTGCCGGACGGGTGGTCGGCGCGCGTGAGCACCGCTTCGAAACCGTGTGCGCGCGCCGCGTCGAGCACGCTCGGCGCATCGGATGCGACCAGCACCTGCTGCGCGCCCGACGCGCGCGCGCGTTCGGCCACGCGCACGACCATCGGTTTGCCGCCGAGGTCGGCGAGCGGCTTGTTGGGCAGGCGGGTCGAGGACAGACGCGCCGGGATCACGGCGATAAACGGAACGGTCATCGGATGGCGGACGCTAAAGCGAAGGCGTGGTGGAAGGCGAGCAGCGCGCGGACCCGGCTCAACGGCCGGTCGGTTCGACGGGCGTGCCTTCGACGGTCTGGCGCGCTTCGTCGATCAGCATCACGGGGATGTCGTCGCGAATCGGGTAGGCGAGCTTGTCGGCGTTGCAGATCAGTTCCTGCGCGGCGCGGTCATAGTGGAGCGGGCCTTTGCAAATAGGACAGACGAGGATTTCAAGCAGACGAGCGTCCACGGAGTTTCTCCACAACGAGAGCGATTAGGCGGGGGGCGAGTGCGGCTTCGACGGGGACGACCCAGATTCGAGCATCGCGCCAAGAAGATCCCAATTTTACCGCATCCTTCTCGGTAATCAGGATCGCATCGGCCTCGACATCCGCGAACGGATTGTCGGCGTAGGCATAGTGGTCGGGCAGCGCCAGCGTGGCGGGCGCGAGGC
>CAUPOD010000458.1:0-2789 GCA_963512745.1 uncultured Burkholderia sp.
GCCGTCACGAGCCTGCCCGGCGCGAGTCCGATCGCCACGCCGAGTCCGAGCAGCAGCGCGGCGCCCACGGCGAAGCGCCATGCGGGCCGCGTGCACGACAGCGCGAAGCCGGCGCTCGCCACGGCGAGCGCATAGAGCGCGCCAGCTTGCCATGCGGTGAAAACATCGCCTAAACGCAATTCGTGTCCCGCAACGATGCGGTTTGCGCGAAACGTGACGAACGGCTGCACGGCGAGCGCGACCGCGACGAGCAGCGCGACGAGGCAGCCGACCTTATCGACGCGCGGCAGCGCCCACGCGGCGCGCGGCGGGCTGCTCGTGCCCGACGTCATTTCACGAAGCCCTTCGCCTTCAGGTAGCTGGCCGCCACGTTTGCCGCGGGCTCGCCGTTCAGTTGGATGCGGCTGTTGAGTCCCTGCAACGTCTTGAGATCGAGGCTCGCGAACACCGGCTGCAGATAACCGGCGATCTCGGGATGCGCTTTCAGGATAGCCTCGCGAATCACGGGCGCGGGCGCGTACACGGGCTGCACGTGCTGGTTGTCTTCGAGCACGACGAGACCCGACGAGGCGATGCCGCCGTCCGTGCCGTACACCATCGCCGCATTCACGCCGTCGGTCTGGTTCGCCGCGGCCTTGATGGTGGCGGCCGTGTCGCCGCCCGACAGCACGAGCAGCTGATCCTGCTTCAGCTTGAAGCCGTAGGTCTTCTCGAACGCCGGCAGCGCTGCCGCGCTGTTGACGAACTCGGCGGACGCCGCGAGCTTGACCTGGCCGCCGCCGCTGACCCATTTGCCGAAATCGCCGAGCGTCTTCAGATGATGCGCCTTGGCTTGCGAATCGAGCACCGCGATGCCCCACGTGTTGTTGGCCGGTGCGGGCGTGAGCCACACGAGACGGTTGGCGGCGTAGTCGAGTTTTTTCGCTTCGTCGTAGCCGCGCGCGGCGTCCTTCCAGAGCGGATCGTCGGCCTTGTTGAAGAAGAACGCGGCATTGCCCGTGTATTCGGGGTAGATGTCGATTTCGCCGGTCACGAGCGCCTTGCGCACGATCGGCGTGGTGCCGAGCGCGATGCGGTCGGTCACGGCGAGCCCGTGCGCCTTGAGCACCTGGGCGATCAGATTGCCGAGCAGGCTGCCTTCGGTATCGATCTTGGAGCCGACAGAGATCGGCGCGGCGGCGCTGAGCGTGCTCGCAGCGGCGAGCGCGCACGACACCACTGCGAGACGGAACGGACGCGATTTCTTCATGAGGGTGGAAGCTCCGGTGACACGCTATTTACTGGGTGGCGAATGGCGCGGCGCGGGCACGCGGCGGCCGCCTAAACGGCAACCATAACCAATTCGGGGCGTGGGGCCAAGCGAGGAATTGGAATTTGTTTATTTTTTGGGCCGGCCGGAGGCCGGCCCTTGGGGGGTTTTGACACCGTTGGCAAGTTCACGCTTGGGAGAACTGGGGGCACTATTCACCGGAGGCGACCGTAAGTAGATAGTCCCACCCGCCCTCCCATGCATGAACTTGCCAACGGTGTTAAAACACGCATGGAACCACCGCATCATCCGACCAGGAAGTTCAGAACCCAAAGGTACTCACCCGCCATGACCCGCTGGATAGCCGCCCTACCGATGTACAACGTGACGCCCGAACACGGCGCGTTATGGCGCGCGCTGCTGAGCGAAACACTGGAAACGTTCTCGCGCAGCACCGGTCCTCGACACGTCGACATTCTCGACGAGACCCCCGATGAACTGATGACGCTCTGGAGCCGCCCCGACCTGCTGCTGTCGCAAACATGCGGCCTCCCCTACCGCATGCTCGGCCTGCAAGACACCACGCATCTGATCGCCACCCCCGTATTCGACGTGGAAGACTGCGAAGGCCCAAACTACCGCAGCCACATCGCGGTATCCGCCGCGGCATGGGCGCGCGGCGCGACCACGCTCGACGCGTGCCGCGGGCTACGCGCTGTCTACAACGGCATGGACTCGCACAGCGGCATGAACGCGCTGCGCCACACGGTGGCACCGCTCTCGCGCGACGGCCGCTTCTTCACGTCCGTACGCCCGACCGGGTCGCACCACAACAGCCTGATGGCACTGGCCGCCGGGGAGGCGGAAATGGCCGCCATCGACTGCATCACCTATGCGCTGCTGCAGGATGCCGGCGCGGACGCGCTGCGCGGCGTGAAGCTCATCGGCAGAACGGCGGCCGCGCCCGGCCTGCCGTTCATCGCGTCGCGCACACTCGACGAACGGCACTGCACGGCGCTGTTCGATGCGCTGGAGCACGCGCGCCGAGCGGATGCGCAGCGCGCGCGCACACTGCGCCTACGTGAGTTCGTGCGTCCCGCGCCCGGCGACTATGCGGAGATCGAACGCATGGCGAGGAGCGCGGAGGAACTCGGCTATCCCGTGCTGGGCTAGGGCCGGGGCGGATCGCACACGGACGGTTAGCCCGCGTCTCCCGATCGATATGCGGGAGGCGCCTGCAGATCCATGCATCGCCGAAGTCTCCGATAGAAGCGCGTCTTAGTCACCATACCGCATACGCGTGCCCCGACGAAATCGTGGCGCCCCCTGCAAGCAGATAGCGCCCGATATATAGTTCCCTTCTGCCAGAACCCGCCGGCGGGCCAACCCGGCAGCATTCATGCAAAGCACGTCGCGCCGATCTCCACAGGAACTCAACCCATGTATATCGTCGAACTAACCTACATCCAGCCGCTCGAAGCCATCGAGGCCCACACCGACGCGCATCGCCGGTTCCTCGACACCTATTACGTGCAAGGCC
>CAUPOD010000459.1:0-2774 GCA_963512745.1 uncultured Burkholderia sp.
GCACCAGGCCGCCCGTGAGTCCGAACATGACGATCTGGCCCGTCGTGACGTGACGATTCGCGAAACGGCGGCGGATATCGTTGGCGTGTGCGTGCTCGTGCGCGTCCTGATACGCACCGTCCGACAGGCCGAGCCCATCGTGGTCATGATGGTGATCGTGCTCCGCATAGACGACGTCGTAATCGTGCGTATGATCGGCATGCCCGAGACGCAGCCGCGCGGTGAATGCGTGCGGCTCCGGAATCTCCTGCTCCGATTCGAGGAAGCCGTCGCGCTGCATGAACGCGAACGTCTGGCGAGCGCCGCCGGGCCGTTCGGTTTCGACCGAGACCTGAGCGGCCGGCCAGACGTGGCCGTGCTGGCCTTCGTTGAAGAGGCGGAAACGCGGCGGCACGCCGTCTTCGAAGATGTCGAGACGCACGACGCCGTGACCTGTGTCGACGCGTTTCGATCCGTCGTGCTCGTGATGATGATCGTGGCCATGGCCGTGATCGTGCGCATGGCCCGCGTGCTGATCTCGCCACGTGCGCCACAGCATCCAGGCAGCGACGCCGACGATCAAAACGGCCGATGCCACCTGGAAATACGGCTCCGTCGTCGCGGCGTTCCAGCTGCGCCCGAAATAGAGGCCGAGCATCGCGACCGCCCACACGACGGCCGTATGCGAGATCGTGGCCGACAGCCCGAGCAGCACGGCTTGGCCGAGCGTGCCGCGGATCGCGACGATGAACGCGGCCATCATCGTTTTAGAATGGCCCGGTTCCAGGCCGTGCAGCGCACCGAGCAGAATCGCGCTGGGTACGAAGAGCCAAGCGTTGCCGTGCTGAAGCAACGTGGAAAATTCCGTCATGTTTTACCGCCAGGGGGATCGAGATCGGCTCGGAGTATACTACCCCCTAGTATCAATTCACAAACGCCAGATGCATACGATTCAAGACAAACCGAAGCTGCTGGCGCGCGTGCGCCGCATGCAGGGCCAACTGCGCGCGCTGGAGACGCAGCTCGACCAGGAAGGCGACTGCGTGGCGATTCTTCAGCAGATTGCCGCGATCCGCGGCGCGGCCAACGGGCTCATGTCGGTGCTGATCGAGGGGCATATGCTCGATCACGTGGTCAAGGAGGCGAGCGAAGCGCATCGCCGCGATGAGGCGGAGGTCGTGCTTCAGGTGATCAAGTCGTACCTGAAGTAGACGGTTCGAGCGAGCCATGGGCGAAGCGGCCGGCGCCGCGCGCGGCGCATGTCAGCCGATTTCGCTGTCTTCCGCGGCTTTGCGTTCGCGCCGCTCTTCGTTGCCGCGGCGCGCTTGGCGGCGCTGCCGCGACAGCACCTTGATCACCTGCGCGGTGCTCGCGCCGGGCGGGATTTCGTTGCGGATGCGTTGCGGCACCATCGGCAGGCCCGCGCGTTGGCGGCGCAGCGCGCGCGCGATCGCGAGCCGGCATTCGCGGCCGTGGCACTCCCATTCGTCGCGGACTTTGCCGCAATACGCGCATTGATCCATAGCCGATAGTCTAGCCGCACTTGGCCAGCGCGTCAGACGCCGGACCGTCCGACCTGCCCGGCTCGATCTTGCGCGGGCCGGCCTAGCGCGGCCCGGCCTAGCGCGGCCCGGCCGATTTACACGCCGTGCCGCTCGCGCAGCAGTCCGGCCGCGCGCGCGATGTTCGCGAGCTTTTCCTCGGCGATCTTGGCGCTGTTCACGGGGCTATCCGCGAATGTAGCGAACCCGCAATCCGGATTGAGCAGCACGCGCGCGGCGCCGAATGCCTGGATCGCGCGTTCGCCCTTGCGCACGATTTCCTCGACCGGCTCGACGTGCGTGAGCTTCTGATTGCAGACGCCGACGCCGATCCGCATGTGTTCGGGCAGCGCCTGCAGGATCTCGATCTCGCCCGCGCGCGGCGTGCAGAGTTCGAGGAACAGCGTGCCGACGTCGAGCGCGCCGAGCGTATCGACGAGCGGTCGGTAATCGCCGCTCAATGCCTTGCTTTCGTCGGGCGTCCAGTTGCCGCGGCACATGTGCACGGCCACGCGCTCGGCCGGAAAACCCGCGACCACGGCGTTGATCAGATCGCGCGCAAACGCGAGTTCGGCCCGCGGCTCGCGCTTCTCCGACAACGCGCCGCACATGAAGCTGCGCTGGCTAGCGGGCCCCGAAAACACCACCTCGGACAACACGGGCTCGTCGAATTGCACCAGCGCCGCGCCGTCGGCCAGCAGCGCGGCGAGCTCCTCGCGCAGCACGCGCACGATGTCGGCGGCGAGCGCCTCGCGGTCGGCGTAAGCGCGGTCGGAGATGCACTCCATCCACATCGTGCGCGTGAGCAGGTACGGGCCCGGCAGCGCGATCTTGGCGGGTTTGCCGCTCAAGGTTTTCAGGAAATCGAGTTCGGTGACGGCGAGCGGCTTGCTTCTGCCGAGCGGGCCGAACACGGCCGGATGGCGCACGTCGCCGGCGGGCACGTCGAGCGCACGCAGTTCGCGCTCGAATTCCTCGGGGTCGTCCACGTACGGCAGCAGATCGGTCAGCGGGATCAGCTGGCAATTGTCGAGCAAGCCGCCGACGAAGCTCGCGTAGCTGTCGCGGCGCTGCTCGCCGTCGGTCAGCACGTCCACGTGCGCGCGCAGCTGCGCGGCGACTGCGAGTTCCACCGCATCGTCGGCACTGGCCTGGAAACTGGCTTCGTCGAGCCGCCCTTCCGTGCGCTCTTGCAGCGACTGCAATAGCCAGCGCGGCCTCTGCAATATTAATACGCCCATCACGGACAACTGG
>CAUPOD010000460.1:0-2773 GCA_963512745.1 uncultured Burkholderia sp.
GGCGGGCGTCGGGCGCGTGCCCGGCGGGAGCGGCGTGCGCCGGCTTAGACATATGCGTCTTCCGCCTTCGTGCCGAGCGCGATCTCGCCCTTGTCGGCCAGTTCGCGCACGGTCTGCAGAATCGCGCGCTGCTGCGCCTCGACTTCGGACACGCGCACCGGGCCGCGCGATTCGAGATCCTCGGCCAGCAGTTCCGCCGCGCGCTGCGACATGTTCGACAGGAACTTCTGGCGCAGCGCGGGCTGCGCGCCCTTGAGCGCGATGATCAGCGTCTCCGACTCCACCTCGCGCAGCACGATCTGGATCGCGCGGTCCTCGAGTTCGAGCAGGTTCTCGAACGTAAACATCTGGTCGATGATCTTCTGCGCGAGATCGGGGTCGTACTGGCGCACGTTCTTGAGCGCCGATTCTTCCTGCACGCTGCCCATGAAGTTCAGAATCTCGGCCGCCGTGCGCACGCCGCCCATCGGGCTGCGCTTGAGGTTGTCGCTGCCCGACAGCAGGCCCGTCAGCACGTCGTCGAGTTCGCGCAGCGCGGCGGGCTGGATGCCGTCGAGCGTGGCGATGCGCAGCAGCACGTCGTTGCGCGTGCGTTCCGGGAACGCGGCCACGACCTCGGACGCCTGATCGCTGTCGAGGTGCACGAGGATCGTCGCGATGATCTGCGGATGCTCGTTCTTGATCAGCTCGGCGACGGCCGGCGAATCCATCCACTTGAGCCCCTCGATGCCGCTCGTGTCGCTGCCTTCGAGGATCCTGTCGATCAGCACGCCGGCCTTGTCGGCGCCGAGCGCCTTGGTCAGCACGCTGCGGATGTACTCGCTCGAATCGAGCGAGAGCGCCGTGTGCTGCTCGGCTTCCTGCGCGAATTCGCTGAGCACCGTCTCGACTTCTTCGCGCGTGACGCTCTTGAGCGCGGCCATCGCCGCGCCGATCTTCTGCACCTCGCGCGGCCCGAGGTATTTGAATACCTGCGCCGCCTCTTCCTCGCCGAGCGACATCAGCAGGAGCGCGCTTTTCTTGATGCCATCAGCGTTCATCGGCCACCCAATTTTTGACGACGGTTGCGACGACCTTCGGATCCTGGCGCGCGATCGCGCGTGCGTATTCGAGGTTGCGTTCGTAGCGGTTCTTTTCGCTCTCGTAGCCGAGCAGTGCGGCTTCGGCTTCGTTCTCGAGCGCCTTCGCCTCGGCTTCGGCCGGACTGTCGAGCAGGCCCGCGCCGTGCGCGCCTTCCCAGCCCGGTCCCGGCAGCGCGGCCGCGTCCTGCTGCGGAGCGGTGCGGCGCAGGATCGGCCGCACCAGGAAGAAGTAGAGCGCCAGGGCCACCGCGCCGATGCCGAGCCATTTGGCGATCGGCACGACCATCGCGAGCACGTCGGGCTGGCGGTACCACGGCAGGCCCGCGAACGGATCGGTTTCGCCCTTGAACGCGCTGTTCATGACGTTGACGGTGTCGCCGCGCGCGGCGTCGAAGCCCATCGCGTCCTTGACCAGCTGTTCGATCTCTGCGAGCTTGGGCGCCGACAGCGGCTGCATCGTCGTATGGCCCTTGGCGTCCGTGACGGGCTGATAGTTGACGACGATCGCGGCGGACAGGCGCTTCAGGCCGCCCATCGGCAGTGCCGTGTGGCGCACCGTCTTGTCCAGTTCGTAGTTGACCGTCGAATCCTTGTGGTCGCTGATCGGCGTGCCGCCCGCACCCGCGCCTGCGCCGGCGCTCGCCACGATCGGCGCGGACGCGGGCTGCGGCGGCGTGTTCGAGAGCGCGCCCGGGACGCCTGAGGCGCCGCCCTGGGCCAATTGCGTGTCGCTCGTGTTCTGCTGGCTGCGGATCGCGGCCTGCTGCGGCTGGCCCGCGTTGGCGTTGGGGGCGTAGCTTTCCGAGGTCTGTTCCGTTTGCGAGAAATCGATGTCGGCGCTGACCTGCGAATGCGCATTGCCGCTGCCGAACAGCGGCGCGAGGATCGCGTCGATGCGCTTTTGCGTGTTGAGTTCGACCTGCTGCTTGTACTTGAGCTGGCTTGCGTCGAGGCCCGAGGCGGTGTCGGGCTGCGTGAGCAGGTTGCCGTCCTGATCGACGATCGTGACGTTCTTGGCCGGCATGCCCGGCACGCCCGACGCGACCATGCGCGTGACGGCCTGCACCTGGCCCGGATCGAGCACGCGGCCCGGATAGAGCTCGACGAGCACCGACGCCGACGGCGCTTCCTGCTCGCGCACGAATACCGACGGCTTGGGGATCGCCAGGTGCACGCGCGCGTGGTGCACGGCGTTGATCGCCTCGATCGTGCGTTCGAGCTCGCCTTCGAGCGCGCGCTGGTAATTGACCTGCTCGGCGAATTCGCTGATGCCGAACTTCTGGTTGTCCATCAGCTCGAAGCCGACCGAGCCGCCCTTGGGCAGCCCCTGCGCGGCCAGGCGCAGACGCGTTTCGCGCACCTGGTCGGCCGGCACCAGAATCGCGCCGCCCGCTTCGGCGAATTTATAGGGAACGTTTGCCTGCTGGAGCGCGGTCAGGATCGCGCCGCCGTCGCTGTCCGACAGGTTGCTGTAGAGCACGCGATAGTCGGGCGCGCGGCTCCACAGGATCAACCCCGCGATCACGGCCACCGCGAACGCGACGGCGAGGATCAGCGGCAGCCGCGGATTGCCGCGCACGCGGGCGAGACCCGGGATCCGTCCGGTCAAGCCGCCCAGTCCGAAATCCGCGGCGCCCGCGCCCGGCAGCGCGCCGGCGTCGCTCCGCAACCGCCAGCGCGGCGGCACGCCG
>CAUPOD010000461.1:0-2770 GCA_963512745.1 uncultured Burkholderia sp.
CCCTCGGGCACGGCGACCGCGCGCAGCCTCACCCGCTCGTGACCGCGCCGCATCTTGACGGGTGCGCAGATCCGCCACGCGCGCACCAATTCGGCACCGAAATCGCGGCTGGCCCGGCGCGATCGCGAGGCGCGCGCCTCGGCGCCGGCCGATGCGCCCGGCAGCGGGAAGCTCAGCACGAGTTCTAGCACACGCGTCATACAGACTCCCTCGATTGGGTTCGCCGTGCGGATGCCCGCGCGCACGCCGGTAAGCTGTGCGCAGCATAATACAACGGCGCGGCAGGGCTTCCTTCAATGGTGCCAGATCGCCGTGTTACCGCTCCATGACACGCCCCTGACAATTCAGCCGCCTCACTGTAAACTCGCGCAAAACAAAACGCCAAAACGCGCGCGCCGCATCGCCGGTACGCGCGGTCCGCCACGTCGATCTCCCTATGCCGCACACTACCCGCCCGCATCTGCGCGCCAATCTGCTGATGCTGTTCGCCGCCGCGATCTGGGGCGCCGCGTTCATCGCGCAGAAGCTGAGCCTGTCCATCATCGGGCCGTTCCTATTCACGGGACTGCGCTTTCTGCTCGGCGCCGCCGTGCTGCTGCCGATGCTCGCGCTGCGCGCCGAATCGCGCGCGTATACCGCGGCGCTGCTGCGCAACCCGGCCGCGTGGTGGCCCGGCATCGCGCTCGGCCTGCTGCTGGCTGTGGCGATCCCGCTGCAGCAGATCGGCCTGCGCTATACGCAAGTCGCGAATGCGGGCTTCATCAGTTCACTGTATGTCGTGCTGGTGCCGCTTGCCGGCATCGCGTTCGGGCATCGCACCGGGCTCGCGACCTGGTGCGGAGCGCTGCTGGCGTTGCTTGGGCTTTACTGGCTCAGCGTGGACGCGCATTTCTCGATCCATGTCGGCGACGCACTGGTGCTGCTGAGTTCGCTCGTCATCACGGCCCACGTCATGTACGTCGGCCATCGGGCCCATCGCCACGATCCGTTCGCGCTCGCGTTCGTACAGTTCACCGTCTGCGGGGCAATTTGCACCGCGCTCGGCCTCGCGCTCGAACCGAGCAGCGGCGCCATGCTCGCACGCGCGCTGCCGACGCTGCTGTACGGCGGCTTGCTCTCGGTCGGCATCGGTTATACCTTGCAGGTAGTCGCGCAGCGCACCGCCGCGCCCGCGCATGCGGCGGTGATCTTCAGCATGGAAGGCGTGTTCGCGGCGCTGTTCGCTTGGGGAATGCTCGGCGAAACGCTGTCGGCACGCGCGATGGCGGGGTGTGCGGCGATGCTGGCGGGCCTGCTGGTGTGCCAATGGCCCGCGCGGGCCAAGGCCGCGACGGTCGAACGGGCCGCATCATCGGGTGCCGCGGGGAAACGGGTTGCATCGGCTGAACGAGGTGAACTCACCGCGCAGGCCGAACGGTCCGAGCTATCCGAGCCGGCCGAATCGGTTGAGCGGTCCGGCATACCGGTCTGACGCATCCGCACCGATTCCGCGAATCTCGAAAACGGCCGCCTCGTTCCACCCAGTCTCGCCTTGTCCATGACCCGCTCATGAATTTCCGCCCCGACCTGCCCACGCTTTATTTGATTACGCCCGAACCGGCCTCGGACGCGCCGGCCGCGCTCGCGCGCTTTCTCAAGCAACTGTCCGCGAGCCTTGCCACGTGCGGGCCTGCGCTCGTGCAATTGCGCGTGCGCAGCTTGTCCACTTCGGCGTATGCGATGCTGGCCGCGGCCGCGCTCACGCGCTGCTGGGCGCATGGCGCGCGCTTGATCCTGAACGGGCCGATCACGCCCGAGGACGCGCTCGCGCTCGGCGTCGACGGCATTCACCTGACCAGCGCAGCGCTGCACACGGCCACGAGCCGACCGGTGCCGGCCGACGTGCTACTCAGCGTGGCCTGCCATACGCTGGACGACCTGCGGCAGGCGGCCGTTCTGAGCGCGGACTGCGGGACGCTCTCGCCGGTCTTGCCCACGCTCAGCCATCCGGGTGCGCCGACGCTCGGCTGGGACGGTTTCGCCGCCGATGCGGTACAGACCGCCATGCCGCTCTATGCGCTGGGCGGCATGACACGCGCGGATCTCAACAAGGCACGCCGGCATGGCGCGCATGGCATCGCGGGGATTCGCGGGTTTTGGCACGCGGGCGAGTCGGCTGTTTGAAGCGAGCTGCCGTGCGTGACAGATCTTGATTCGGGATGCGCTTCCTCTAGGGTTCGCGGCACCTTTCCCGAAGCCGGCGTCGGCTCCGGCATCGCAACGCTCCGCTACCCCGGTTGCGCGACGCCTCGCGACCTTTCAGGGCCCTGGTCCGCGCGCTCAGGTATGCGCGGCCGCTTCGCCGCCGGCATTCGCGTGCGCGGGGTGGGCGTTCCAGACCGACTCCAGTTCGCCGGCCTCCGGCATCGCCGGCTCATCCATGCGGCGCACGCCGTGCGTCGATGCGTAATGGTTGATGTCGCCCGTGAGCCACGCCACCAGCGTGTGCGGCTCGAGCGTACCGTCGGCGGCCAGCCGGTCGCGCGCGCGCGCCGTGGTTTCGAAGACGATCCGGCCCGGCGGCAATGGTTCGAGCGGCACCGGCTGGTCGCTGAGGTTCAACGCGATGCTCAGCATCTCGCCGTCGCCGAGCCGCCACGACGCGAGCAGCGCTTCGGCTTGCGTGCCGCCCGCCGCGCTCAGCATGACGACGCCGTCGGCACGCGCATCGGCCACGCGCGGCTCGATCAGCTTCGCGCGCACCGCGAGCGCGGCCTGCGCGCAGCGGCGC
>CAUPOD010000462.1:0-2764 GCA_963512745.1 uncultured Burkholderia sp.
GTTCCGCGCGGCCGGCATCACGCCGGTCGCGCACGGCGGCCAGCCGTGGCAGGACATGACCATTTGGGACACCGTGGTCTTGTCGCAAGGCGCCGATTTCTATCGCAAGGCCCTCATCGATCTCGATCAGAAGACGCTGACTTCGCCGCAGATGGTGCAGGTGTTCGAGACGGTCCGGAAGATCCGCTCGTACTTCGACAAGAGCGACAACGGCCGCGATTGGAATCTCGCGACCGCGATGGTGATTTCGGGCACGGGCGGCATGCAGTTCATGGGCGACTGGGCGAAGGGCGAGTTCGCCAACGCGAACAAGACCGCGGACGTCGACTACATCTGCGCGGCCGCGCCGGGCACCGCGAATGCGTATACGTACACCGCGGACGCATTCGTATTCTTCCAGCAGCACGGTCAAAAAGACGCGACACCGGGGCAGCTCGCGCTGGCCAAGACGATCATGTCGCCCGATTTCCAACAGCAGTTCAGTCTCTACAAGGGATCGATCCCGGTCAGGCTCGACGTGCCGATGGACAAGTTCGACAGCTGCGCGAAGAAATCGCGCGCGGACGAACTCGCGACGATCAAAACGGGCAGCTTCCTGCCGTCGCTGGCGTTCGGCGAGCTGCAGTCGCCGGTGACGGCCGGGGCCATCTCCGACGTCGTGACGAATTTCATGAACTCGAACGAGGACGCGAAAGAGGGCGTGCGCAAGCTTGCCGCTGCCGCACGTATCAAGTGACGGCGGGCCCGGCTCGCGGCGCGCCGCGCAACTTCGACGATAAGCAAAGAGAGGTCGACATGGATCCCGCTGCAAAGCGCAAATGGCCGCGTTCCGGGCTCGAAACAACCGTGCTCGGTTTCGGCGCGGCGCCGATCGGCAACATCTTCAGGCCGATCGGCGAAGAGGATTCGGCGGCGCTGATCAAGGCCGCGTGGGACGCGGGCGTGCGCTATTTCGACACCGCGCCGATGTACGGGCACGGCTTGAGCGAGGCGCGCTGCGGGCACGCGCTGCGTTGGTATCCGCGCGATCGGTATGTGCTGTCCACGAAGGTCGGGCGCCTGCTGAAGCCGCGCAAGCGCGCCGAAATCGACTTCGCGCCGTGGGTCGACGGGCTGCCGTTCGAGACCGTGTTCGACTATAGCTACGACGGCACGATGCGTTCGATCGAGGACAGCTTGCAGCGTCTCGCGCTGGAGCGCATCGATATCGCGCTGATCCACGACATCGACGTGTTTACGCACGGCGCGCGCCAGCCCGAGATGTTCGAGGCCGCGATGGCGGGCGCGTCGAAGGCGCTGCTGAAGCTGCGCGACGAAGGCGTCGTGAAGGCGGTGGGGCTCGGCGTCAACGAGTGGCAGGTCGCGCACGAGGCGATCCGCCGGCAGGATTTCGATTGCCTGCTGCTGGCGGGGCGTTACACGCTGCTCGAACAAGACGCGCTGGACGGCTTCTTGCCGTTGTGCGAGGCGCGGCGCGTATCGGTGATTCTCGGCGGCGGGTACAACAGCGGCATTCTCGCGACGGGCGCGGTGCCCGGCGCGAAATACAACTACGCGCCCGCAACGGACGACATTCTCGAACGCGTGCGCAAGATGGAGCATGTATGCCGTGAGTACGGGGTGCCGCTCAAGGCCGCTGCATTGCAGTTCGTGCTCGCGCATCCCGCGATTCCGACCAACATCCCGGGCGTGCGCACGATCGCGCAACTCGACGACAACCTGCAAACCTTTCGCACTGAAATCCCCGCGGCATTCTGGGCCGAACTGAAACGCCGCGAGTTGATCCGCGAGGATGCGCCGACGCCTTGTTAGCGCACACGGCGATAGGCGCGGGCGGGCGATGTGCTTGTGCCGAATCGAGATTTGGGCCGTGGCGGTATCGCCGTAGAATCGACGGCTGAGCCAACCATATCGAATCAAACCGAAGCGTTCGAGAAGGCGCGACGCCTTGCAACGGCGCCGTTTGTGGCAAAAAATACGGCCATGCACACGCGTTCGCGCGCATCGACCACAGCGTGCGGCGCCACTGGATATCGGCACTGCGACCATGATAGGTAATCTCGAGATTCTTTCGCGCCTGCTCATGGCGGCGCTGCTGGGCAGCGTAATCGGCTTCGAGCGCGAGCGGCTGAACTGGGCCGCAGGGTTGCGCACGCACATGCTGGTGAGTGTCGGGGCCTGCCTGATGATGCTGGTGTCCGCGTTCGGCTTCGCCGACGTGCTGGGCGAAAAGAACGTCGTGCTCGATCCGTCGCGGGTCGCCGCCCAGGTGGTGTCGGGCATCGGTTTTCTCGGCGCGGGATCGATCCTTCTGCGCGGCGAAGTCGTGCGCGGACTGACCACGGCCGCCAGTTTGTGGTCGGTTGCCGGCGTGGGGCTGGCCGTCGGCGGCGGCATGTATACCGCGGCGATCGGTGCGACCATCGTCATTCTGGCGATATTGGCCGGCGTCAAGCCGCTCGAGCGTCGCTTCATTTCCGTGCGCCAGCAGCGCAGCATCCAGCTGCTGGTCGAGCGCGGAAGCGTCTCGCTCGATACCGTGCACCGCGTGCTCGGCTTGGGCAGCGTGCGGGTCAAACAGTTCGTGGTCCAACAGTCCGAGGAAGACCCGGAATTGGACGAAGTGCAGATCGCGCTGTCGCGCGTGGCCGCGGTCGAATTCGTCGCCATTTGCGCGCGGCTCGAAAGCATGTCCGGCGTGCGTGTCTGCCGGCGCGACGCTTGAGGGGCGGACGGGCGGGGGGCGACGGCGAGCGGCCAGGGC
>CAUPOD010000463.1:0-2763 GCA_963512745.1 uncultured Burkholderia sp.
GGCGCAGGCTGCATGCCGAACAAGCCCTTCAGCCAGCCGAAGAAGCCGCCGCCCGTTGCCGGTGCCGGCGCGGGCGCCGGCTCGGCCGGACGCTGCGGCGCCGGGCTCGGTGCCGGACGCTCGGGCGTGATGCCCTTCACTGCGGCTTCCTGCTTCGGCTTCACTTCGGCCGCGCGCTTGCTGTAGCCGGTTTCCGACTCCAGCTCGCGGGCGGCTTCCTCGGCCATCTTCCACGATGCGCGCGGATCCTCGAGGCGCGCGTCGTCGTGGCGCAGGCGCTCGAGCTTGTAGTGCGGCGTATCGAGATGCTTGTTCGGGATCAGCACGATGCCGACCTTGAAGCGCGACTCGATCTTGTTGATTTCCTGACGCTTTTCGTTGAGCAGGAACGCGGTCACCTCGACCGGCACCTGGCAGTGGATCGCCGCGGTGTGTTCCTTCATCGCTTCTTCCTGAATGATCCGCAGCACTTGCAGCGCGGACGATTCGGTATCGCGGATGTGACCGGTGCCGTTGCAGCGCGGGCAGGTCACGTGGCTGCCTTCGGACAGAGCGGGGCGCAGACGCTGGCGCGACAGCTCCATGAGGCCGAAGCGCGAGATCTTGCCCATCTGCACGCGCGCACGGTCGTGGCGCAGCGCATCCTTGAGGCGCTGTTCGACTTCGCGCTGGCTCTTGGCCGATTCCATGTCGATGAAGTCGATCACGATCAGGCCGCCGAGGTCGCGCAGACGCAGCTGGCGCGCCACTTCGTCGGCCGCTTCGAGGTTCGTGCGCGCGGCCGTTTCCTCGATGTCGGCGCCCTTGGTGGCGCGTGCCGAGTTCACGTCGATCGCGACGAGCGCTTCGGTATGGTCGATCACGATCGCGCCGCCCGACGGCAGCGGCACGGTGCGCGAGTACGCGGTTTCGATCTGGTGCTCGATCTGGAAGCGCGAGAACAGCGGTACGTCGTCCTGGTAGCGCTTCACCTTGTGGACGTTGTCCGGCATCACGATGTCCATGAAGGCGCGTGCCTGGTCATGGATGTCGGCCGTGTCGATCAGGATTTCGCCGATGTCGGGCTGGAAGTAATCGCGGATCGCGCGGATCACGAGGCTCGATTCGAGGTAAATCAGCATCGGCTGGCCCGCATGGCCGTTCTTCGATGCTTCCTCGATCGCGCGCCACAGCTGCAACAGGTAGTTCAGGTCCCATTGCAGTTCTTCCGCGCTGCGGCCGATGCCGGCCGTGCGCGCGATCATGCTCATGCCTTCGGGGATCTGCAGCTGCGCCATGGTTTCGCGCAGTTCCTGACGCTCGTCGCCCTCGATGCGGCGCGAGACGCCGCCGCCGCGCGGGTTGTTCGGCATCAGCACGAGATAGCGGCCGGCCAGCGAGATGAACGTGGTCAGGGCCGCGCCCTTGTTGCCGCGCTCTTCCTTTTCGACCTGGACGATCAGTTCCTGGCCTTCCTTGAGCGCGTCCTGGATGCGCGCCGAACGGATGTCGATGCCGTCCTTGAAGTACTGGCGGGCGACTTCCTTGAACGGCAGGAAGCCGTGGCGGTCTTCGCCGTAGTTGACGAAGCAGGCTTCGAGCGACGGCTCGATGCGGGTGATGACCCCTTTGTAGATATTGCCTTTGCGCTGTTCGCGGCCGGCGGTTTCGATATCGATGTCGATGAGCTTCTGCCCATCGACGATGGCGACGCGCAGTTCTTCCTGCTGCGTCGCATTGAACAACATGCGTTTCATGTATCGCTCCGAGCGACGCTATCGCGCGCATCCCAAAGGCAAATTGCGGGGACGCGCTGCGGCAGGCCGCACTTGTTGTGTGGTTACGAGCACGCTGGAGCGGGATTGGTGGCGGGAGAATTGCCTAAATGGGGCGCGAGCCGAACCACCGGCTGGCGCCACTGGGCACCTGCGAACGCGGCTTCAAAGCAGGGTATGACACTCCGCGCGCCTAAGGGCGCGCTCGGCCGGTACGCCGCGCACTGCCGCCGGGCGGCGCATGGGCGCGCGAGGCAGGCTGGCTTGACCGCGGCGGGGAGTATCGAAACCGACTCGACTTTCCCGCAAGGGGTGTACTTCCTTGGTTTGACGTCGCCCGGGCCTCGCGTTTTCCGCGAAGGCCCCATTACTTGTGATTCGCTGCGGGCGCACGCCGTTTATTCGCAACTGACAGTTCAAACGGCTGTTTCGCAAACGGCTGCGAAAAGCGCGCCAGATCGAACTGCCTACTGAATTCCATTCGTCCAACATTCCGTTACCGCGGCGCCGCTCCGGCCGAATGCGCCTCTGGGCGCGATCCCTGCCGCAGGCTGGCGCCGTGCGTGCAACTCGCTGTTTCTCTTAGAGATTTGGTGCAGGGTGCACAGCCCACCCCCGGCCCAAGTACAATAGTAGTTTGCGCTTGCGCCTCGTGCGCTTTCGTCCGAAATTCGGCAGGTCAGGCCGCCCGCAACGAAAGTGCTGAGCAAAATTATATATTCAGTATGAATGAGTTAGGCAAAACTTCGCATAAATCGCTTGCCGATGGTCTAGCGAGCGGCCAGGTTCACCTGGTCGAAATCGACGAGGGTGCTGCCGGGCAGCGCATCGACAATTTTCTGCTGCGCGTCTGCAAGGGCGTGCCCAAGAGCCATATCTACCGCATCCTGCGCAGCGGCGAGGTGAGCGTCAACAAGGGCCGCGTGGATGCCCAATACCGGCTTGCGCTCGGCGACGTGGTGCGCGTGCCGCCCGTGCGCGTGGCCGCTCCGGACGCGCCCGGCGAGGC
>CAUPOD010000464.1:0-2763 GCA_963512745.1 uncultured Burkholderia sp.
CTTCTAAACGACTGGTTGATCGGGGCTGGATTCGTCCGTATTGTAAGTCTCGGCCGAACTTACCGCAGGGCAAACCAAAACAGGGAGACGGAATGAGTCAGGCTTTGCTGGGCCGCATGATGGAAATGCCGTTGCTGGTCTCGTCGCTGATCGCGCATGCCGCGCGCTATTCGGGCGACGTCGAGATCGTCTCGCGGCGCATAGAAGGAGATCTGCATCGCTACACCTACCGCGACTGCGAACGCCGCGCCAAGCAACTGGCCCAGGCGCTCGGCGCGCTCGGCGTGGAACCGGGCGAACGGATCGGCACGCTGGCCTGGAACGGCCATCGCCACATGGAGATTTACTACGGCGTGAGCGGCATGGGCGCGGTGTGCCACACCATCAACCCGCGCCTGTTTCTCGAACAGCTCGCGTTTATCGTCAACGATGCCGACGATAGGTATGTGTTTTTCGATATCAATTTCGCGCCGCTCGTCGATCAGCTCGCGCCCCTGTGTCCACGCGTGAAGGGCTGGGTGGCGATGTGCGGCGAAGCGCATCTGCCCGCCGCGAAAACGCCGCTGCTCTGCTACGAAACCCTGCTCGCCGCGCAGGACGGCGCCTACGATTGGCCCGAATTAGACGAACGCGCGGCCTCGTCGCTGTGCTACACGTCGGGCACGACCGGCAATCCGAAGGGGGTGCTGTATTCGCACCGCTCCACCGTGCTGCATGCGTATGGGGCCGCGCTGCCCGACGCGATGGCGCTGTCGGCCGCGGACGTGGTGCTGCCGGTGGTGCCGATGTTTCATGTGAACGCGTGGAGCCTGCCGTATGCGGGGGCGCTGACGGGCGTCAAACTCGTGTTCCCGGGCAAGGATCTCGACGGCAAATCGGTGTACGAGCTCATGGAGAGCGAGGGCGTGACGTGCGCGGCCGGCGTGCCGACGGTGTGGATGGGGCTGCTGAACTATATGCGCGAGCACGGGCGCCGGTTCGGTACGCTGCAGCGCACGCTGATCGGCGGGTCAGCTTGTCCGCCCGCGATGCTCGCGACCTTCGAGGACGTCTACGGCGTGCGTGTGATCCATGCATGGGGCATGACCGAACTGTCGCCGCTCGGGACCCTGGCCAATCTGACCGCGAGCCAGCGCAAGCTCGACCGGGACGCGCAGCGGCGCCTCCAGGAAAAACAGGGCCACGTGATTTACGGGGTCGGGATGCGCGTGGTCGATGCCGAGGGCCGTGAGCTGCCGTGGGACGGCGCGAGCACGGGCGAGTTGCAGGTGCGCGGCCATTGGGTGATCGGCCGATATTTCGGCCATGACGATTCGCCGCTCGTCGACGGCTGGTTCCCGACCGGCGACATCGCGCATATCGATGCGTACGGTTTCTTGCAGATCACCGACCGCAGCAAGGACGTGATCAAGTCGGGCGGCGAATGGATCAGTTCGATCGATGTCGAAAACGTCGCGGCCGCGCACCCGGGAATCGCCGAAGCCGCCTGCATTGCCGCCGCGCACCCGAAATGGACCGAGCGGCCGCTGCTCGTGGCGGTCAAGCGCCCCGGCGCGAAAGTCACGCGCGAGGAACTGCTTGCGTTCTTCGAAGGCAAGATCGCGAAATGGTGGATGCCCGACGACGTCGTATTCGTCGACGAACTGCCGCACGGCGCGACGGGCAAGGTCCACAAGCTCAAACTGCGCGAAATGTTCAAGGACTATCGGTTGCCGACGGTCTGAGCGAGTCGGTCTGCCGACCCGGCCCGGGCGAATGGCTCGCCTTGGGCCGACCGTTCCCCGGCCCCTCCGGCGCGCCGGGGGATTCCCCCAAGTGAACGATCGTGCTTTTTTACGGTATGCTGCGCCCGGCAAGCCGAATCATACCGATGCAAGCTAGCTAGGTTAGGTTCGCAGGGAACGTTCGCGTTGGCCGCAAGCGGCACGGGCGGGCAGACGCGCGCCGCGGCGGCCGCGCTTCGGCTTCAGACTTCGGCTCGGTTTCAGCAAGGAGACAGGTGATGGCAGTGGATTATTCGACGCACGACGGCGTGGCGGTGCTCACGCTCAATCAACCGCCGGTCAACGGGCTCGGCTTCGCGACGCGCCATGCGCTGGCCGAGGCGCTCGAGCAGGCGCGCCGCGATCCGGCCGTGCGCGCGATCGTCCTGACGGGCGCGGGCAAGGTGTTCTCCGGGGGCGCGGACATCACCGAGTTCAATTCGCCGAAGGCATTGCAGGAACCCACGCTGCACACCGTAATCGACACGGTCGAGCGCAGCGAGAAACCCGTGATCGCGGCCGTGCACGGCGTGGTGATGGGCGGCGGTCTCGAACTCGCGCTGGCCGCGCATTACCGGATCGCCGCGGCCGGCACGCAGGTCGCGCTGCCCGAGGTCAAGCTCGGCCTGCTGCCGGGCGGCGGCGGCACGCAGCGTCTGCCGCGCGCGGCGGGGCTCGAGACCGCGGTCAACATGATCGTGTCGGGCGCATCGCTGAGCGCCGAGCAATTGGCGGGCACGGGCCTGTTCGACGCAGTCGTGCCGGCGCAAGACGATTTCGCGGCCGCCGTGCAGGCGTTCGCGCAGCAGGTTGCCGCGCGCCCCGCGCCGCATCCGCGCGTGCGCGACCGTGCGATCGAACACGCCAACGCGGCCGGCTATCTGCAATTCGCGCGCAACAGCGCGCGCGCCGCGGCGCCGCAATTACCGGCGCCTGTCAAATTTTTAGAACCGATAGAAGCCGGCGTGCTGCAATGCTTAGACAAGGGGCTTAATGCCCA
>CAUPOD010000465.1:0-2757 GCA_963512745.1 uncultured Burkholderia sp.
CCCACCCGTCCTCCCAGGCTTGAACTGGCCGACGGTTTACCAGCAAGCCCCACCATCCCAACATCAAGCCTGAACTTGCCGACAAGTTCACCAACCTGAAAAACGCGCCGCCGCAGGCGGCGCTCCCTCACTCCTCCACTGCCACCGTCTCCTCGTCCGGCTTCGGCGGCGGCAGATCCGACTTGTCGAACGTCAACTGAACCTTATCGTCGGCGTCGATATCGACCGTCACCCGCCCGCCATTGACGAGCTTGCCGAACAACAGTTCATCGGCCAACGCGCGGCGGATCGTGTCCTGAATCAAACGCTGCATCGGCCGCGCACCCATCAGCGGATCGAAACCATGCTTCGCCAGATGCTTACGCAACGCATCGGTGAACAACGCATCGACCTTCTTCTCGTGCAGCTGATCCTCGAGCTGGATCAGGAACTTGTCGACCACGCGCATGATGATTTCTTCATCGAGCGGACGGAAGCTGATCGTCGCGTCGAGCCGGTTGCGGAACTCGGGCGTGAACATGCGCTTGATATCGGCGATCTCGTCGCCGACCTCGCGCTTGTTCGTGAAGCCGATCGTCGACTTCTGCATCGATTCGGCACCCGCGTTCGTCGTCATGATGATGATGACGTTGCGGAAGTCGGCCTTGCGCCCGTTGTTGTCCGTCAACGTGCCATGGTCCATCACCTGCAGCAGCACGTTGTAGACGTCCGGGTGCGCCTTCTCGATTTCGTCGAGCAGCAGCACCGAATGCGGCTTCTTCGTGATGGCCTCGGTCAGCAAACCGCCCTGGTCGAACCCGACATAGCCCGGCGGCGCACCGATCAAACGGCTCACCGCATGACGCTCCATGTACTCGGACATGTCGAAGCGAATCAGCTCGATGCCGAGCGTGAACGCAAGCTGCTTCGCGACCTCGGTCTTGCCGACACCGGTCGGACCCGAGAACAGGAACGAGCCGATCGGCTTGTCGAGCTTGCCGAGCCCCGCGCGCGCCATCTTGATCGACGCGGCCAACGCGTCGATCGCGGGATCCTGGCCGAACACCACGCTCTTCAGATCGCGGTCGAGCGTCTGCAGCTTGCCGCGGTCGTCCTGCGACACGCTCTGCGGCGGGACACGCGCGATCTTCGAGATGATTTCCTCGATCTCGCTCTTGCCGATCGTCTTCTTCTGCTTCGACTTCGGCAGGATGCGCTGCGCCGCACCCGCTTCGTCGATCACGTCGATCGCCTTGTCGGGCAGATGACGGTCGTTGATGAAGCGCGCCGACAACTCGGCGGCCGCCGACAACGCGCCCGACGAATACTTGACGCCGTGATGCTCCTCGAAGCGCGACTTCAAGCCGCGCAGGATCGCCACGGTCTGCTCGACCGTGGGCTCGTTGACGTCGATCTTCTGGAAGCGCCGCGACAGCGCCGCGTCCTTCTCGAAGATGCCGCGATACTCGGTGAACGTGGTCGCGCCGATGCACTTGAGCGCACCCGACGACAACGCCGGCTTGAGCAGGTTCGATGCGTCGAGCGTGCCGCCCGAGGCGGCGCCCGCGCCGATCAGCGTGTGGATCTCGTCGATGAACAGGATCGCGTTCGGGCGCTCCTTGAGTTCCTTGAGCACGGTCTTCAGGCGCTGCTCGAAATCGCCGCGGTACTTGGTGCCCGCGAGCAGCGCGCCCATGTCGAGCGAATAGACCTGCGCGTTCTCGAGAATGCTCGGCACCTCGCCGCGCATGATGCGCCACGCGAGACCCTCGGCGATCGCGGTCTTGCCGACCCCGGCCTCGCCGACCAGCAGCGGATTGTTCTTGCGGCGGCGGCACAGTACCTGCACGACGCGCTCGACCTCGGGCTCGCGCCCGATCAGCGGATCGATGCGGCCGTCCTTGGCAAGCTGGTTCAGGTTCTGCGTGAACTGCGCGAGCGGCGTTTCCTTCTGCGTGCCGTTCTCGTCGGTCTCGGGCGCGGCCTCGGACGACTTGTTCGTCTCGCTCGCGCTCGTCTTGGCAATGCCGTGCGAGATGAAGTTGACGACGTCGAGACGCGTCACGCCCTGCTGCTGCAGGTAGTAGACCGCGTGCGAGTCCTTCTCGCCGAAGATCGCCACGAGCACGTTCGAGCCCGTGACTTCCTTCTTGCCGTTGGACGTCGATTGGACATGCATGATCGCGCGCTTAATCACGCGTTTGAAACCGAGCGTAGGCTGCGTTTCGACATCGTCGGAACCGGGTACGGTCGGCGTATTGTCGTGGATGAAATTGCGCAAATTCTGGCGCAAATCATCGATGTTCGCCGCGCACGCGCGCAGCACCTCGGCCGCCGTCGGGTTGTCGAGCAGTGCCAGCAGCAGATGCTCGACCGTTATGAATTCGTGTCGAGCCTGGCGCGCTTCCATGAACGCCATGTGCAGGCTGACTTCCAGTTCCTGGGAAATCATGCTTCCTCCATCACGCACTGCAGCGGGTGTCCCGCCTGCCGCGCATGCGTTACGACTTGCTCAACCTTGGTCGACGCGACATCTCGCGTATAGACCCCGCATACCCCCCGCCCCTCGCGATGCACCTTGAGCATAATCTGCGTCGCGGTCTCGCGATCCTTCCTGAAATATTCCTGCACCACCATCACGACGAATTCCATAGGCGTGAAATCATCGTTCAACAACACCACCTTATACATAGAAGGCGGTTTCAGTTGCTGATCTTTGCGTTCCAGGACGGTACTGTCCTGCTTGTCCGGGATAATCGCCATACACCCATTCTAAAC
>CAUPOD010000466.1:0-2754 GCA_963512745.1 uncultured Burkholderia sp.
GTATCACGCCGCCCGGGTTCCTGCGCGCCGCGCCGGACGGGCTAGTCCTGGTTTGCGAGCTGTGTTACACTCCACGACCGGTTGCTGTTCTGGTAGCCGTCACGGCACGGCCTTTCTTCCGTGTTCGCGTGTTTATTTAGATCGAGATTCCAAGGAAAACTCATGTCTGTTGCAGATATCAACAAGTCGAACGTCGTCGCCCAGTTTGCCCGCGGCGAGAACGATACGGGTTCGCCCGAAGTCCAAGTCGCGCTGCTGACCGCGCGCATCGTCGAACTCACGGGTCACTTCAAGACCCACGCGAAGGACCACCACAGCCGCCGCGGTCTGCTGCGCATGGTGAGCCGCCGCCGTAAGCTGCTCGACTACCTGAAGGGCAAGGATGCGGACCGCTACCGCGCACTGATCGAAAAGCTCGGTCTGCGTAAGTAAGCGGAGGCTGTTGCCGCCCACAGCAAGATGCCTGTGTCAGTACGCTGATGCAGGCATTTTGTTTATGGACGAGCGGCGAAAAAGGGGCTTTGTGTCATTCCAGCGCCGCGCTGGCTTTGAATCCTTGAGCGCGCGCCGCGCTGGAATGGCATAAACAACACGGCTCACTTTTGTCGCTCGGACGCCAAGCCGTCCGCTCGGGCCCCGCCACACCAGGCCGGAGCGGCGCGTCAAATGAACGAAACTGAGGAAACAACCATGTCTCTGTTCAACAAAGTAGTGAAAGAATTTCAATGGGGCCAGCACAAGGTGCGCCTCGAAACCGGCGAAATCGCGCGTCAAGCTAGCGGTGCCGTGATCGTCGACGTCGAAGACACCGTGGTGCTCGCCACCGTGGTCGGCGCCAAGTCGGCCAAGCCGGGCCAGGATTTCTTCCCGCTCACTGTCGATTACCTCGAAAAGACCTACTCGGCCGGCAAGATCCCGGGCGGCTTCTTCCGCCGCGAAGGCCGTCCGTCGGAACTCGAAACGCTGACGTCGCGCCTGATCGACCGTCCACTGCGTCCGCTGTTCCCGGAAGGTTTCTATAACGAAGTCCAGGTCGTGATCCACGTGCTGTCGATCAACCCGGACGTGCCGGCCGACATCCCCGCGCTGATCGGCGCATCGGCCGCGCTGGCGATCTCGGGCCTGCCGTTCAACGGCCCGGTCGGCGCCGCGCGCGTCGGCTACGTCGGCGGCCAGTACGTGCTGAACCCGACCCGTTCGCAACTGAAGGAATCGCAGCTCGACCTCGTGGTCGCCGGTACCGAGCGCGCCGTGCTGATGGTCGAATCGGAAGCGCAACAGCTGCCCGAAGACGTGATGCTCGGCGCCGTGGTGTTCGGCCACGACCAGATGCAAGTCGCGATCGACGCGATTCACGAGCTGGTCCGCGAAGGCGGCAAGCCCGAGTGGGAATGGCAGCCGGCCGGCAAGAACGAAGCGCTGATCGCACGCGTGACGGAACTCGCGTACGCCGATCTGCAAGCCGCTTACCAAACCCGCGAAAAGCAGTCGCGCTCGGCGCAACTGAAGGCCGTGACGGCGAACGTCAACGCCAAGCTCGCCGAAGAAGCGGCCGCCAACGGCACGGTTGCGGCCGACGCCGCCTCGGTCGGCAACATCCTGTTCGATCTCGAAGCGAAGATCGTGCGTTCGCAGATCCTGAACGGCGAGCCGCGTATCGACGGCCGCGACACGCGCACCGTGCGCCCGATCGAGATCCGTACCGGCGTGCTGCCGCGTACCCACGGCTCGGCGCTGTTCACGCGCGGCGAAACGCAGGCGATGGTCGTCGCGACGCTCGGCACCAAGGGCGACGAGCAGATCATCGACGCGCTCGAAGGCGAGTACCGTGACCGCTTCATGCTCCACTACAACATGCCTCCGTTCGCCACGGGCGAAACGGGCCGCGTCGGCTCGCCGAAGCGCCGCGAGATCGGCCACGGCCGTCTCGCCAAGCGCGCGCTGGCCGCGTGCCTGCCGAGCGCCGAGGAATTCGGCTACTCGATCCGCGTCGTGTCGGAAATCACCGAGTCGAACGGTTCGTCGTCGATGGCTTCGGTGTGCGGCGGCTGCCTCGCGCTGATGGACGCGGGCGTGCCGATGAAGGACCACGTTGCGGGCATCGCGATGGGCCTGATCCTCGAAGACAACAAGTTCGCGGTTCTGACCGACATCCTCGGCGACGAAGACCACCTCGGCGACATGGACTTCAAGGTGGCCGGTACGGCCGCCGGCGTGACCGCGCTGCAGATGGACATCAAGATCCAGGGCATCACCAAGGAAATCATGCAGGTCGCCCTGGCCCAGGCCAAGGAAGCGCGCATGCACATCCTGGGCAAGATGCAGGAAGCCATGGGTGAAGCCAAGGCCGAGATCTCGTCCTTCGCTCCCAAGCTGTACACGATGAAGATCAACCCCGAGAAGATCCGTGACGTGATCGGCAAGGGCGGCTCCACCATCCGTGCACTGACCGAAGAGACCGGCACGCAGATCGACATCGGCGAAGACGGCACCATCACCATCGCTTCCAGCGATGCCGCCAAGGCCGACGAAGCCAAGCGCCGAATCGAAGAGATCACTGCCGAAGTCGAAATCGGCAAGATCTACGAAGGCCCGGTCACCAAGATCCTGGACTTCGGTGCTCTCGTGAACCTGCTGCCAGGCAAGGACGGTCTGCTGCACATCAGCCAGATTGCCCACGAGCGCGTGGAGCGCGTCGCCGACTACCTGCAGGAAGGCCAGATCATCAAGGTCAAGGTCATGGAGAGCGACGAA
>CAUPOD010000467.1:0-2748 GCA_963512745.1 uncultured Burkholderia sp.
GCCGTCAAGGGTGCCTCGGCGGGCGCGGAACCGCCCGCCTGCGCAGCGGACACAGCGGACGGCGCGGCCCGAGCCATGCCGAGCTCGGGGTGCGCGCGGATCAAGGCCAACTGCTCCGTCTCGCTGGCGCGGGCGACGCAGCCCCACACCGCCTGCAGCAGCGCCGCCGCGCTGGCGAACGGGCGCTGTGCGGCCGCCCGCTGCGTCACCCAATCGGTATGCTCGTACAGCCCATCCAGCAACCGGACGAAATCGGCCGCGTCGGCCGCATTCAACTGCTCGATCGTGATACTCATGTGTCTCGCCCCGCAACGCATCGCGCCGGCCTCCGCGCCGCATCACTTGCCGAACGCGTACTCCACCTGCAAGCGATTCTGCACGAAGTTGCCCTTGCCCGGCTGGGTCTGGACCGCGAAAAAATCCGACAGGCTCAAGCCCTTCAGCTTGCCGCTGAAGTTGTAGATCGCATAGAGCAGATATTCGCTCTGATCGATGCTCGACGTATCGGGCGCGCTCTTGAGGTCCATGAACGAATAGCGGGCGCCCACGAACCAGCCGTTGTACGGCGAGCCGTTTACGTCGATCGCATACGCGCTGCCGGCGCCGAGATCCTGCGTGCTGGTCAGGTACGGCTGCGCGAAGAGCGGATCGGAAGACACGTTGTGCATGTACGGCGTGACCAGCGCGCCGTTCAGGAATGCGTCATGATGCGGGGCCAGGTAATCGTAGCCGAGCGCCGCGGTCAGCGAACCGTGCTTGACGCCCAGCTGCACCCCGTACACCTGGCTGTCGACGTTCCCGGCGAGATTCTTGCCGTCGCCCGTCTCGTGCATGTACTGCAGGCCCGCGAACGGTTTCCAAGGCCCCGTGGCGGCGAGCGCCTGGCCCTCCACATAGGCGAGCTTCGCGTAGTCCTCGTAGTTGAAATACCATGCCTTGCCGGTCAACTCGAGCGGCGCGGCCTGCCATTTGTGCTGGCCGCCGAGGCCCCAGAAGCCGTTGGTCTTATTCATGCCGGCCGGGCCGAACGCATCGAAATTCGTGTTGTAGTTCGTGTATTTCGTAAACGAATTGCTGATGTACGACTTGTAGCGGTCCATCCAGAGCGCCGTCACGTAATCGTCCGCATTGCCGTAATGCGCCGATACGCCCTGGTACAGCTCGGGCGCCATGCGCCAGTCGTAGGTCGAGGCGAACGGCACTTCGATGGCCTGATTGCCCGCCGTGATCGAGAATGCATCGTGCTGCCAGCGCACGTAGGCCTCGCCCATCGCGGTCAGGTTCGGGCCCAGATAGGTATCCACCTGATTCGGATTGTCCGAATGCCCGATCCCGCGCTGAAGATAGCCGCTCACGCCGAGAGAAAAGCCGTACAGGCGCGCCGTCACGTATTCGAGGCCGCCGCCGTAGCTGATGGTGTCCTGGTTCTCCCCCTTCACGAAATAGGCGTTATGGGTCGAAAAGTAAATGGTGCGTTCGTAGCCGGACAGCTTGCCGTCGCTCAGCCAGTCCAGCACCGAACTGACGTCCTGGCCGTGCGCGGCGGGGTCCGCGCTCGTCTGCGCGTGAACGCACAGCGGCAAGGCAAGCGCGACGGCCGCGGCCATCCATTGGTGATGCGGTTTCGATCGAATGGGTCTCATCGGTTGGCCGTAGATAGTGAAAGTGGAATCCGGCACCGATCGTATGGATTTCAAAAATCCCGCTCATATCGTTTCAATGAACTGGACTATCAGCGTGCGATAAGTTGTCAGCCAAATTTTGTCGATTCATCGTCTGGGTTGCGCCGCTGCACAGGGCACATCGCCATCGCGTAAACAAGTCATGAACCACGCCACGCCCGCTTCGACTCGTCCGCCCGCTCCGCCGCGCCTGGCACTGCTCGGCATTACCAAACAGTATCCTGCGGTGCGCGCGGCCGACGACGTGAGCCTGACCGTCGCGCCGGGCGAGATCCATGCGCTGCTGGGCGAGAACGGCGCGGGCAAGAGCACCTTGATGAAGATCGTCTACGGCGCGGTGCGGCCCGACGCCGGGGAAATCTGCTGGGACGGCCGGCAGGTCGACATCGCGAGCCCCGCCGCCGCGCGCAAGCTCGGCATCGGCATGGTGTTTCAGCACTTCTCGCTGTTCGAAACCCTGACCGTGGCCGAGAACATCGCGCTCTCGCTCGACGGCGCTTTCGATCCCGCGGCGCTGGCCGGCCGCATCGCCTCGGTATCCGCGCAATACGGGCTCGACATCGACCCGCGGCGACATGTGCACAACCTCACGGTCGGCGAGCGCCAGCGCGTGGAGATCGTGCGCTGCCTGCTGCAGAGCCCGCGTCTGCTGATCATGGACGAGCCCACCTCGGTGCTCGCGCCGCAGGCCGTGTGCAGGCTGTTCGAAACGCTGCGGCGTTTGGCGGCGGAGGGCTGCAGCATTCTCTACATCAGTCACAAGCTCGACGAAATCCAGGAACTGTGCGACCGCGCCACCGTTCTGCGGCAGGGCCGCGTGGCGGGCACCGTGAATCCGCGCGAGGAATCGCAAGCCTCGCTCGCGCGCCTGATGGTCGGCCGCACGCTGTCCGAGTACACGCGCCGCGCGCACCAGCCGGGCGCGCCGCTGCTCGAAGTGGACGGTTTGTCGGTGGCCAGCCCCGATCCGTTCGGCACGGCGCTCCGGGACATTGCGTTCAGCGTGCATGCCGGAGAAATTCTCGGTATCGCCGGGGTCTCCGGCAACGGCCAGGCGGAATTGCTC
>CAUPOD010000468.1:0-2739 GCA_963512745.1 uncultured Burkholderia sp.
TGCGGGCGCGGGGCCGGGAGGTGGGGGGTGCCGGCGCCGCGCGGCGCTGGCGCGCGCGGGGCCGGAATAGCGTTAGCGTCGCCCAACAGTATGCGCGCGACTTGCGATTTTCCGTCAACAAGTTGCGCGGATGCGAAGCGCGCGCCCGCGCGGCGCCGCGTGGCGCGGGCGTCCCACGCCGATGGCGCTTTTGTTCTATCGGGCGGCGGGCGGTTTTGTTGAAGTGGCGGTACGGCGTGTCACGTCCCTCCACGTCAAACGCAACGCACAACCCAGGCCCTTTTTATGAACGTCAGCGTGTTCGATTTGTTCAAGATCGGCATCGGCCCGTCCAGCTCGCATACGGTCGGCCCGATGATCGCGGCGTGCCGCTTCGCCTCGCATATCGAGGACGCGAACCTGCTCGGCTTCGTGCGCCGCGTGCGCGCCGAGCTGTACGGCTCGCTCGGCGCGACGGGCAAGGGCCACGGCACGGACATGGCGGTGCTGCTCGGGCTCGAGGGCAATCTACCCGACACGATCGATCCCGACCATATCGCACAGCGTCTTGCGCAGATCCGCGCCGGCAAGCGGCTGAACCTGCTCGGCAAGCACGAGATCGCGTTCGACGAGAAGGAGGACATGGCGTTCTACCGGCGCGTGCTGAGCGGCGGCCGCGGCGTGGGCGGCATCGTGCATCCGAACGGCATGCGCTTCCAGGCGTTCGACGACAACGGGCAACTGCTCGTCGAGAAAGAGTATTACTCGATCGGGGGCGGCTTCGTCGTGAATCGCGACGGCGACCGCGTCAACGGCGTGCGCGCGGGCGACGCGGTGCCGTATCCGTTCCGCACCGGCGACGATCTGCTGCGCGTGTGCCGCGACAGCGGCCTGTCGATCGCGGAGATCACGCTGCGCAACGAAGCCGCGTCGCGCGGCGAGCAGGCCGTGCGCGAAGGGCTGCTCGCGATCTGGCAAGTGATGGCCGCGTGCGTCGAGCGCGGCTGCCGCCTGCGCGGCGAACTGCCGGGCCCGATGCATGTAAAGCGGCGCGCGGCCGAATTGTCGGCGCAACTGCGCGCGCGTTCCGAAGAGGCGCTGCGCGATCCGCTGTCGATGCTCGACTGGGTCAATCTGTACGCGATGGCCGTCAACGAGGAGAACGCCGCGGGCGGGCGCGTCGTCACGGCGCCGACCAACGGCGCGGCCGGCGTGATCCCGGCCGTGCTCCATTATTACGTGAAGTTCGTGCCGGGCTCGAATGCGAACGGCATCGTCGAGTTCCTGCTCACGGCCGCCGCGATCGGCATCATCTACAAGGAAACCGCGTCGATCTCGGGTGCCGAGGTCGGCTGCCAGGGCGAGGTCGGCGTCGCGTGCTCGATGGCCGCGGCCGCGCTCACGGCCGTGATGGGCGGCACGCCGCGCCAGGTCGAGAACGCGGCCGAGATCGGCATGGAGCACAACCTCGGCATGACCTGCGACCCCGTCGGCGGTCTCGTGCAGATCCCGTGCATCGAGCGCAACGCGATGGGCGCGATCAAGGCGCTCAACGCGTCGCGCATGGCGCTCAAGGGCGACGGCCAGCACTACGTGTCGCTCGACAACGTGATCAAGACCATGCGCGAGACGGGCGCCGACATGAAGACGAAATACAAGGAAACGTCGCGCGGCGGGCTCGCCGTCAACGTCATCGAATGCTAACCGCGCCCCTATGAATCAGTTCCGAGGAGTCAGTCAATGAGCCGTTTTTCCATCTTCAGTCTGGTCCGCAACGGGCTGTCCTACAACGAGAACTGGGAAAAGCAGTGGAAGAGCCCGGAGCCCAAGCGCGAATACGACGTGGTGATCGTCGGCGGCGGCGGCCACGGCCTCGCCACCGCGTACTACCTGGCCAAGGAGCACGGCGTGAAGAACGTTGCCGTGCTCGAGAAGGGCTGGATCGGCGGCGGCAACACCGCGCGCAACACGACGATCGTGCGCTCGAACTACCTGTGGGACGAATCGGCAGCCCTCTATGAAAAAGCCATGAAGCTGTGGGAAGGCCTGGCGCAAGACCTCAACTACAACGTGATGTTCAGCCAGCGCGGCGTGATGAACCTCGCGCACACGCTGCAGGACGTGCGCGACACGTGGCGGCGCGTGAACGCGAACCGCCTGAACGGCGTCGATGCCGAATTCCTGACGCCCGAGCAGATCAAGGAGATCGAGCCGACCATCAACCTGAACAGCCGCTTCCCCGTGCTCGGCGCGTCGATCCAGCGCCGCGGCGGCACGGCGCGCCACGACGCCGTGGCCTGGGGTTTCGCGCGCGGCGCAGACCATCACGGCGTGGACATCATCCAGAACTGCCAGGTCACGGGCATCCGCCGCGACGGCGGCCGCGTGACGGGCGTCGATACGGTCAAGGGTTTCATCAAGGCCAAGAAGGTCGCCGTGGTCGCGGCCGGCAACACGAGCACGCTCGCGGACATGGCCGGCGTGCGCCTGCCGCTCGAAAGCCATCCGCTGCAAGCCCTGGTGTCCGAGCCGATCAAGCCCGTGGTCAATACGGTGGTCATGTCGAACGCCGTGCACGCGTACATCAGCCAGTCCGACAAGGGCGATCTCGTGATCGGCGCGGGCATCGACCAATACACGGGCTTCGGCCAGCGCGGCAGCTTCAACGTGATCGAAGGCACGCTGGAGGCGATCGTCGAGATGTTCCCGGTGTTCTCGCGCGTGCGCATGAACCGCCAGTGGGGCGGCATCGTCGACGTG
>CAUPOD010000469.1:0-2737 GCA_963512745.1 uncultured Burkholderia sp.
GTGTAAGCGCGCCCGAGCAGGCGCAGAAAGCCGCGGCCGCCGCGCTGCGGGTCGCGCGACGCCTGCAGGGCCGGAATGAACATCGCGCCGAGCACGTGTTCGCAGGTTATGCGCGGCCCGAGCTGCGCATCGAAGCGGTCGAGAATCCGCAGGCGTTCCTGATTCAGGTAGTCGAGACGCCGCGACAGCATCGCGTGAATCAATGCCTCTTTGCTGCCGAAGTGGTAGTTGACGGCGGCCAAGTTGACCGCGGCGCGCGATGTGATTTGGCGCATCGACATGGCTTCGAAGCCATGTTCGATAAACAATTCCTCCGCTGCGTCGAGAATGCGCGTCTTCGTCCCGCCGGATTGCCGGCTGGTGTGACGAATTGCCATGTGCTGCCTCCCTTTATTGACTACTTGTCGAACATCGATCGATGCCGCGCCTTTGCGGCGCTTCTGTTGTTTTAATTAAAACAAACGTTTCTCGCCACGATAAAAAGCGTCTCGGTGCGCAGCAAGCCTTCTCTGTAGAGCGCCCGCTCTAATTCGAGCGTGCCAGTAAAAAGGCCCGTGTGACGGGCCTTTTACGAGCGGATCCGGCATTTTTTCCGCCCGGCTCCGCGTAGGCCGGGCGGCCGTCTTCAATGATGCGAGATCGTGGCCTCGTGTGCGCTCTGCGTCATGTCCATGCCGCGCCGTTCGCGTCCGAACAAGATCAGGACGGCGATCACGATGGCGACGATGCCGGCCACCGTGGCCATCGTCGAGCCGTAGTCGTTGCCGTGCGTGGTGGCATAGCCCGACTGCAGCGGCGCATTGACCGACGCGATCAGGTTGCCCAGCTGATAGACGAGGCCCGGGAACGTCGCGCGCACCACGTCCGGGGAAATCTCGTTCAAGTATGCCGGGATCACGCCCCAAGCGCCTTGTACCGAGATCTGCATCAGGAACGCGCCGAGCGCGAGCATCGCGGCGGTGGTCGAGAATGCCCACAGCGGCAGGACCGGCAGTGCGATCAGCGCAGCGATGCAGATCGCGTAGCGGCGCCCGATCTTTTCGGAAATGTACCCGAAGCTCAGGCCGCCGACGATCGCGCCGACGTTCAACGCGATCGAGATCCACTGCACCGTGTGATCGTTGAAATGATGCTGTTCGCGCAGGAAGGTCGGATACAGATCCTGCGAGCCGTGCGAGAAGAAATTGAAGGCGGTCATCAGCACGATCGCGTAGATCGACAGCTTCCAGTTGTGCGCGAGCACGGACAGGAAATTCGGCCGCGGCTTGCTTTCCATTTCTTTCCACGCCGGCGATTCGGGCACGGCGCGGCGCACGTAGAACACGAGCAGCGCGGGCAGCACGCCGAGCATGAACATGCCGCGCCAGCCGATCAGGTGGTGCAGCTGGCCGAATACGACCGAGGCGAGCAGATAGCCGCTCGGATAGCCCGCTTGCAGCAGCCCCGAGACGATGCCGCGCGAACGCGCCGGAATGGTCTCCATGGTCAGCGCGGAGCCCACGCCCCATTCGCCGCCCATCGCGATCCCGAACAGAAAGCGCAGCACCAGCAGCACGGTCAGGCTCGGCGCGAAGCCGGACAGAAATTCGAGTAGCGCGTAGCAGCTGATGTTGAGCATCAGCGTCGGACGGCGGCCGAAGCGGTCGGCCAGGCGCCCGAAGATCAGCGCGCCGATCGGACGCGCGGCCAGCGTCAGCATGATGGCGAAGGCGACGTCGGGAATCTTGGTGTGAAATTCTGCAGCGATGTCCTTGAGCACGAACACCATCAGGAAGAAATCGAATGCGTCGAGCGTCCAGCCCAGATACGCGGCAATCGTGACGTTGCGTTGTTCTTTGGTCCAACTCATGCTGAGTGTCTCCTGGCGAATGTGGCCAATCTTCGATCTTTCTTATTAAGCGGGCTGGGGCGCGCGTGGACGGGCCCGTGGCTTGCATCGCTGCGAGTCTACTCCGCCTATTTCTTCCGCGCACGGCGTTCTAGGGTCAATCCTGAGACGAATAGCTGCGGCGCTGCCCGAACCCATGTATCTTTGCCGAATCGTTTTTGGAGGGCTGGAACATGGCATTCGGTATCGATGTGCATCTTGCGCCCGCCCGGCTGGAGGATTTGCGCCCGACGCAAATGACGGTCGGGTTCCGCGAGGTCGAGGCCAAGCGCAAGCATTGGGCGGCGCTCGGCAAGAAGGCGCGCCGCGCCGCCATCGCGACGCACTGGTTTCCTGCCGTGCTCGGCCCGGGCAACATTTACTTCATCACCGACCATCACCATCTTGGCCTCGCGATGCTGGAAGAGGGTACGAGCCAGGTTCAGGTCTTGCAGCTCAAGGATCTGTCGTGGCTCGACGAAACGCTGTTCTGGCGCATGATGGAGCAGAACCAGTGGGTGCATCCGTACGGCCCGGACGGCAAGCGCTGCGCATATAACCGCCTGCCGCTCTCGCTGACCCAATTGCGCGACGATCCGTACCGCAGTCTCGCGGGCGAACTGCGCACGACCGGCGGCTATGCGAAGGACGTCACGCCGTTCAGCGAGTTTCTGTGGGCCGACTATCTGCGGACCAAGGTCCCCGCGCCTGTCGTGAAGAAGAATTTCCCGAAGGCGCTCGAGATCGCGAACGAGCATGCGCACGCGCAGGACGCGCGCTATCTGCCCGGGTGGTCGGGCGTGATCGTCACGAACAACAAATAGAAGAGGGAATAGGCGGGCGCGCAGAAGACGTCTCGCGGCCGGGGCG
>CAUPOD010000470.1:0-2730 GCA_963512745.1 uncultured Burkholderia sp.
CGCCCAAGCTCTGGCCACCGGCGCTCAAGCTGCTGCCGGCCGCGAGCTTCTGAAACTGCTGCTGCGCCTGCGTGCCGAGTTCGGCACGCAATTGCGCGAGATTACGGCCCATCGCTAGCTGGCGGCCATGCTCGTCGATCACCTTGAAATTCATGAACAGGTGCGCGGGCAGCGTTTCGAGCTTGAAATCGGTGCTCTTGAGCGCGACTTGCGTGGTTTCGCGCACGTCGGCGATCAGCGCCTCGAGCAGGCCGCCCGCGCCGAACCGCGCCTGCGTGCGCTCGACGAAGCCGGCCGCGTATTCGGGCAGCGGCACGCAGTGGCGGCGCAGCTTCTGCGGCAACGACTTCAGCAGCAGATGCACCTTCTCCTTGAGCATGCCCGGCACGAGCCATTCGGCGCGGCGCGCATCGACCTGGTTCAGCGCGTAAAGCGGCACCGTGAGCGTGACGCCGTCGCGCGGCGAGCCCGGCTCGAAGTGGTAGCTCAGCGTCATCTCGACGCCGGCCATGGTGGCGCGCTTCGGGAACAGCTCGGTGGTCACGCCGGCCGCTTCGTGGCGCATCAGGTCGTCGCGCGACAGATACAGCAGGCGCGCCTTGTCGTCGGACTTGCCGAGCCGCTTCGATTCCTCGCGGTACCAATGCTCGAAGCCGGCGCCCGTGTAGATGCCCTCGGGAATCGCCTGGTCGTAGAACGCGTAGATCAGATCGTCGTCCACGAGCACGTCCTGGCGGCGCGACTTGTGTTCGAGCTGCTCGATCTCGGCCAGTAGCTTGCGGTTGTGCGCGAAGAACGGCAGCTTGGTCTCGAACTCGCCCTCCACGAGCGCGCCGCGAATGAACAATTCGCGCGCACGCGCGGGGTCCTGGCGGCCGAATGCGACGCGGCGGCGGTTGTAGATAGTCAGCCCATACAGCGTGCCGCGCTCGAACGCGCTGACCTGCGCGGGCTTCTTCTCCCAATGCGGCTCGGACAGCGATTTGCGCAGCAGGTGCGCGCCGACCTTCTCGATCCATTCCGGTTCGATCTTGGCCAGGCAGCGCGCGTACAGGCGGCTCGTCTCCACGAGTTCGGCCGCCATCACCCAGCGCCCGGCCTTCTTGACGAGCGCCGAACCGGGCCACAGGTAGAACTTGATGCCGCGTGCGCCGAGGTAATGCGGATCGTCGTCGGCCTTTTGGCCAATGTTGCCCAGCAGGCCCGTCAACAGCGCAAGATGGATCTGTTCGTGGGTGGCCTCGGTCTCGTTCAAGCGCCAGCCGTGCTCGCGCACCACGGTCAACAACTGCGTATGCACGTCGCGCCATTCGCGCAGGCGCACGTGCGACAGGAAGTTCGCACGGCACGCGTCGATCAGTTGCCGGTTCGACTTCTTGTGCGCGACGGCTTCCTCGAACCAGGCCCAGATCTTGAGCCATTGCAAGAATTCGGAGCGCTCGTCGGCGAAACGGCGGTGCGCCTGGTCGGCCTGCTCCTGGGCTTCGGCGGGACGGTCGCGCGGGTCTTGCACGGACAACGCGCTCGCGATGATCAACACCTCGCGCAGCGCCTGCTGGTCGCGCGCGGCCAGGATCATGCGGCCCACGCGCGGGTCGAGCGGCAGGCGCGCGAGTTCGCGGCCGAGCGGAGTCAGCGCGTTGGCGTCGTCCACGGCGCCGAGCTCGTTGAGCAACTGGTAGCCGTCGGCGATCGCGCGGCCCGGCGGCGCTTCGAGGAACGGGAAGTCCTCGATCGCCGACAGATGCAGCGATTTCATGCGCAGAATCACCGAGGCCAGCGACGAGCGCAGGATCTCGGGATCGCCGAAGCGCGGGCGCGCCAGGAAATCGCTGTCTTCGTAAAGGCGGATGCAGATGCCGTCCGCGACGCGTCCGCAGCGGCCCGCGCGCTGGTTCGCGGCGGCCTGCGAGATCGGTTCGATCTGCAGCTGCTCGACCTTGTTGCGGTACGAGTAGCGCTTCACGCGCGCGAGGCCCGTATCGACCACGTAGCGGATGCCGGGCACCGTCAGCGAGGTTTCCGCGACGTTGGTCGCCAGCACGATGCGGCGCGCGTTCGACGGCTTGAACACGCGTTCCTGCTCGGCCGCCGACAGGCGCGCGAATAGCGGCAGGATCTCGGTGTGCGGCGGGTGGTGCTTGCGCAGCGCCTCGGCCGCGTCGCGGATTTCGCGTTCGCCGGGCAGGAACACGAGCACGTCGCCGGGGCCCGCGCGGCACAGTTCGTCGACGGCATCGACGATGCCGTCCATGAGATCGCGCTCGGCCTCGCGCGCGGTCTTCACGCGGTCGCGGCCGCCCGTGCCCTCGGCGTTCTTGACCGCGGGGCGGTCCTCCGCGATCGGGCGGTAGCGGATTTCCACGGGGTACAGCCGGCCGCTGACCTCGATCACGGGCGCGGGCACGAGCTCGCCATTGCGCTCGCGGCCGAAATGGCGGGCGAAGCGGTCAGCGTCGATCGTGGCCGAGGTCACGATCAGCTTCAGATCGGGACGCTTCGGCAGGATCTGCTTCAGATAGCCGAGCAGGAAGTCGATGTTGAGGCTGCGTTCGTGCGCCTCGTCGATGATCAGCGTGTCGTAGGCGCGCAGCAGCGGATCGGTCTGCGTCTCGGCCAGCAAGATGCCGTCCGTCATCAATTTGACGGAGGCGCCGGGCGCCAGATTGTCGGTAAAGCGCACCTTGTAGCCGACCACCTCGCCGAACCGCGTACCGAGCTCCTCGGCGA
>CAUPOD010000471.1:0-2726 GCA_963512745.1 uncultured Burkholderia sp.
GCGGGGCGCCGCTACCCCGACGCGCGCGTGTTCATCAACGACCACTGGCAACTCGCGCTCGAAGCGGGCGCCTACGGCGTCCACCTCGGCCAGGAAGATCTGGCCGTCGCCGATCTGCACGCGCTCGCGCAAGCGGGCGTGCGGCTCGGCCTGTCGAGCCACGGCTACTTCGAAATCTTGCTGGCCCTGCAATTGAAACCGAGCTATCTGGCCCTCGGCCCGATCTTCGCGACCGCGACCAAGGACGTCGCCGCGCCGCCGCAAGGGCTCGCACGGCTCGCGCGCTACGCTCGGCTCGCGGCGCCGCACGCGCCGCTCGTGGCCATCGGCGGCATCGGCGCGGGCAATCTGGCCGAAGTGCTCGCGGCCGGCGTCGGGAGCGCCGCGGTGGTTAGCGCGGTAACCGGCGCGGCCGATTACCGCGATTCGCTCGAAATATTGCAATTTCCTTTCAAAGCTCTCTGACACGATTTTAAACTCCGGGAAATGTGCATCTAGAGCGGGTTCGGGCGACAGGCCCTATAATCGGACGCTCTGCGTAATGGGAATCCCGGTTCCGTGAATTATTCCTCCGAGCCACTGTTAGAGCTGCGCCACGTCGATTTCGGCTATGGCGACCGCCCGGTGCTGTCGGACCTGAACATGCGTTTCGACCGCGGCCAGGTCGTCGCGATCATGGGCGGTTCGGGCTGCGGCAAGACGACGACGCTGCGTCTGATCGGCGGCCTCGTGCGCGCGCGAAGCGGCGAGGTGCTGTTCGACGGCCACGACGTCGGCCGCGAGTCGCGGGACGGCCTCTACGCGCTGCGCCGCAAGATGGGCATGCTGTTCCAGTTCGGCGCGCTGTTTACCGACCTGTCGGTGTTCGAGAACGTGGCGTTCCCGCTGCGCGAGCATACCGATCTGCCCGAAGAACTGATCCGCTACATGGTGCTGATGAAGCTCAACGCCGTGGGCCTGCGCGGCGCGCGCGACCTGATGCCGTCCGAGGTCTCGGGCGGCATGGCGCGGCGCGTGGCGCTCGCGCGCGCGATCGCGCTCGATCCGCAGCTGATCATGTACGACGAGCCGTTCGCGGGCCTCGATCCGATCTCGCTCGGCATCACCGCGAATCTGATCCGCAAGCTCAACGACGCGCTCGGCGCGACCTCGATCATGGTCACGCACGACGTGCCCGAAACCTTCGCGATCGCCGATTACGTGTATTTCCTCGGCAACGGCGGCGTGCTCGCGCACGGCACGCCGGCCGAGCTGCGCGCATCGACCGATCCGAGCGTGCGCCAGTTCATCGACGGCGCGCCGGACGGCCCGTTCAAGTTCCACTATCCGAGCGAGCCGCTCGCGGAAGATTTCGGATTCGACGGAGGCCGCGCATGATTACCGGCTTCTTCAGCGGCATCGGCGCGTTCGTGCTCGGCAGCATCCAGAACGCGGGCTACGCGGCGCGCATGCTCGCGCGGCTGCTGTTCGAGATTTTCGCGCTGCTGCGGCGTCCGCGCCTGATCGCGCAGCAGATCAATTTCCTCGGCAACTACTCGTTCGTGATCATCGCGGTGTCGGGCCTGTTCGTCGGCTTCGTGCTCGGCCTGCAGGGTTACTACACGCTGAACCGCTACGGTTCCGAACAGGCGCTCGGCCTGCTCGTCGCGCTCTCGCTCGTGCGCGAGCTCGGCCCGGTGGTCACGGCGCTGCTGTTCGCGGGGCGCGCGGGCACGTCGCTGACGGCCGAGATCGGCCTCATGAAGGCCGGCGAGCAGCTGACCGCGCTCGAAATGATGGCCGTCGATCCGATCAAGACCGTGCTCGCGCCGCGCCTGTGGGGCGGCATCATCGCGATGCCGCTGCTGGCCGCGATCTTCAGCGCGGTCGGCGTGCTCGGCGGCTACGTGGTCGGAGTGATCCTGATCGGCGTCGATCCGGGCGCGTTCTGGTCGCAGATGCAGGGCGGCGTCGATGTCTGGAGCGACGTCGGCAACGGCGTGCTCAAGAGCGTCGTGTTCGGCATCGCCGTGACCTTCGTCGCGCTGTTCCAGGGCTACGAGGCGAAGCCGACCCCGGAAGGCGTCTCGCGCGCCACTACCAAAACCGTCGTGTACGCGTCGCTTGCCGTACTCGGCCTCGATTTCCTGCTGACCGCGTTGATGTTCAGCTAAGCCATTTGAGATGACGATGAAAAAGACTGCTCTCGATTTCTGGGTGGGCCTGTTCGTGGTGCTGGGTTTTCTCGCGGTGCTGTTCCTCGCGCTGAAGGTCGGCAACATGAGTTCCCTGTCGTTTCAGGCGACCTACCCGGTCAAGATGAAGTTCGACAACATCGGCGGCCTCAAGCCGCGCGCCGCGGTCAAGAGCGCGGGCGTGGTGGTCGGGCGCGTCGCGTCGATCGACTTCAACACCAACACCTATCAGGCCGTGGTGACGGCAGATCTCGACCAGCAATACCAGTTTCCGAAGGACAGCTCGGCCAAGATCCTGACCGCGGGCCTGCTCGGCGAACAGTACATCGGGCTCGAGCCGGGCGGCGACACGCAGATGCTGCAGGCCGGCGATACGATCACCATGACGCAGTCGGCCGTGGTCCTCGAAAACCTGATCGGACAATTCCTGTATAACAAGGCTGCCGATGCGGGCAGCGCGAAGCCGACGGCGGCGTCGGGCGCAACCGGCCAATAAGGCCGCGGGGAGAGCAGCATGCAACGCACCCATTTCGGAAACGGCGTCGGTTACCG
>CAUPOD010000472.1:0-2708 GCA_963512745.1 uncultured Burkholderia sp.
GCCCCACATATATACGCCGCGCGGCTGCTCGGGCCGGTTCACGAACTTCTTCAGCGCGTTCGAGCCGCGCGCCTTGTAGGCTACCCACTCGTCGTAGCATTGCTGCAGCCGATCGACGGCCGCGCGCTGCGCGGGATCGGATTGAAAACCACGCGTTTGCAGCTCGCGCTCGTAGTATTCGGTGACGTTCATCGTGCGTTCCGGAAACGGCGAAGGCGAGCGCAATCCAGCCGCTCGCCTCCGTCCCTGACAGGCGCCCGCGAACCACGGGCGCCATGTTCTTCTTATGCCGCTACTGGCTTAGCTGTTCAGCGAGCGCTTATCGACGGCCAGCGCCGCTTCGCGCATTACTTCGGACAGCGACGGATGCGGGTGGCAGATGCGCGCGATGTCTTCCGCGGCGGCCTTGAACTCCATCGCCACGACGGCTTCGGCGATCAGGTCCGACGCGTTCGGCCCGATGATGTGCACGCCGAGCAGTTCGTCGGTCTTGGCGTCGGCGATCATCTTGACGAAGCCGTCCGAACGGCCCATGCCGAGCGCACGGCCGTTGATCGAGAATGGAAACTTGCCGGTCTTGACGTCGCGGCCTTCGGCCTTCAGCTGCTGCTCGGTCTTGCCGACCCAAGCGATTTCCGGTTCGGTATAGATGACCCACGGAATGCAGTTGTAATCGATGTGCGGCTTCTGGCCGTCGATGACTTCCGCCACCAGCACGCCTTCGTCCTCGGCCTTGTGCGCGAGCATCGGGCCGCGCACCACGTCGCCGATCGCATAGACGTTCGGCAGCGCCGTGCGGCAGTGGTCGTCCACGTCGATGAAGCCGCGCTCGTTGGCCTTGAGGCCGATCGATTCGAGACCGAGGTTGTCGGTATTCGGCACGCGGCCGACCGACACGATCAGGCGGTCGGCTTCGAGCGTCTTGTCGTTGCCGTCCTTGTCCTTGTAGGCAATCGAAACGCCCTTCGCGTCGGCCTTCACTTCGCCGATCTGCACGCCGAGCTGGATGTCGAGGCCTTGCTTCTTGAACAGCTTCGCGGCTTCCTTCGAGAGCGCCTCGTCGGCGGCGGCCAGGAAGCCCGGCAGCGCTTCGAGCACGGTCACTTCGGCGCCGAGGCGGCGCCACACCGAGCCGAGTTCCAGGCCGATCACGCCGGCGCCGATCACGGCCAGCTTGTTCGGCACGCTGTCGAACGCGAGCGCGCCTTCGTTGTCGGCGACGATCTTGTTGTCGACCGGAATGGTCGGCAGGTGACGCGCTTTCGAGCCCGTGGCGATGATCACGTTCTTCGCGGTCACGACTTCGGTGTCGCCTTCGCCGCTGACCTCGATCTGCACGCCGGCGTCGTTCTTGCCGACGAACTTGCCGTGGCCCTTGAGCCACGTAATCTTGTTCTTCTTGAACAGGAACTCGATCCCGCCCGTCATCTTCTCGACGATCGCGTCCTTGCGGCCGAGCATCTTGGCCACGTCGATCGCGACCTCGCCCGTCGTGATGCCGTGGTCGGCCAGGTGATGGCCCGCGGCTTCGAACGCTTCCGACGAAGCGAGCAGCGCCTTCGACGGAATGCAGCCGACGTTCAGGCAGGTGCCGCCGAGCTTGAGCTGGCCGGCCGGGTTCTTCCATTGTTCGATACAGGCAACCGTTTTGCCCAGTTGCGCGGCACGGATCGCGGCGATGTACCCGCCCGGGCCCGCGCCGATCACGACGACGTCAAATTCCTTGGACATGACTATCCTTCAATAAGGTTCGGGCCGCACCGCCGACGAGGCGGCGCGGCCGGCACAGCGCGGACTTGTTACAGGTCGAGCAGCAGGCGCGCCGGATCTTCGAGCGCATCCTTCATCGCCACCAGCGACAGCACCGCTTCGCGGCCGTCGATGATGCGGTGGTCGTACGAGAGCGCCAGATAGTTCATCGGGCGGATCACGATCTGACCGTTTTCGACGACGGCGCGTTCCTTCGTGGCGTGCACGCCGAGGATGGCCGACTGCGGCGGGTTGATGATCGGCGTCGAGAGCATCGAGCCGAACACGCCGCCGTTCGAGATCGAGAACGTGCCGCCCGTCATTTCTTCGATCGACAGCTTGCCGTCGCGCGCCTTCGCGCCGAACTCGGCGATCTTCTTCTCGATGTCGGCCAGCGACATCTGATCGGCGTTGCGCAGGATCGGCACCACCAGGCCGCGCGGCGAACCGACCGCGATGCCGATGTCGAAGTAGCCGTGATAGACGATGTCGTTACCGTCGATCGATGCGTTCAAGAGCGGGAATTTCTTCAGCGCATGCACGGCGGCCTTGACGAAGAACGACATGAAACCGAGCTTGACGCCGTGTTCCTTCTCGAACTTGTCCTTGTACTTGTTGCGCAGGTCCATGACCGGCTGCATGTTGACTTCGTTGAACGTCGTCAGAATCGCGTTGGTCTGTTGCGATTCGAGCAGGCGCTCGGCGATACGCGCACGCAGACGCGACATCGGCACGCGCTGTTCCGGACGGTCTTGCAGCCACGTGGTGGCCGAAGCCGGCACCTTGACGTCGGGCAGCGCGGCAGCGCTTTTCTTCGGTGCGGCGGCCGGAGCCGGAGCGGCGGCAGGCTTGCTCGAGGCAGCCAGCGCATCGCCCTTGGTCACGCGGCCGTCGCGGCCCGAACCGGCGACGTCGCCGGCGGCGACGCCCTTCTCGGCGAAGAACCGGCGGGTCAGGTT
>CAUPOD010000473.1:0-2702 GCA_963512745.1 uncultured Burkholderia sp.
AGATGGCTCCAGTCGGCGAACGCGGCGTCGTCGGCCTTCAGCTGCTTAACGAGCGGATGCTCGGGATTCACTTCGAGAATCGGCTGGAACGACGGCGCGTTCTGGCCCGCAGCCTTCAGCATGCGCTGCAGATAGCCGCTCATGTCGTGGTCGTCGGCCACCAGGCACGACGGCGAATCGGTCAGGCGGAACGTCACGCGCACGTCCTTGACCTTGCCGCCGAGCGCTTCCTTGAGCTTGTCGACGAGCGGCTGGAACGCCGCGCCGGTTTCCTCCTGCGCCTTCTTCTCCGCGTCGTCCAGCGCGCCGAGATCGAGGTCGCCGCGCGCCACGCTGACGAGCGGCTTGCCGTCGAACTCGTGCAGATACGACAGCATCCATTCGTCGACGCGATCGGACAGCAGCAGCACCTCGACACCCTTCTTGCGGAATACTTCGAGATGCGGGCTGTTCTTGGCGGCTTGCCACGTATCGGCCGTCACGTAGTAGATCTTGCTCTGCTCGGGCTTCATGCGCGCGACGTAATCGGCGAGCGGCACGTCCTGCTCGGCGGTCGCGCCGTGCGTCGAGGCGAAGCGCAGCAGCTTGGCGATGCGCTCGCGGTTCGCGGTGTCCTCGCCGAGCCCTTCCTTGAGCACCTGGCCGAACGCGTTCCAGAACACCTTGTACTTATCGCGGCCGGCGGCTTCGTCCGAATTCGCCATCTCTTCGAGCATGCTCAGCACGCGCTTCGTGACGCCCTCGCGGATCGCCTTGACGTCGCGGCTCTCCTGCAGGATTTCGCGCGAGACGTTGAGCGGCAGATCGGCCGAATCGACCACGCCCTTGATGAAGCGCAGGTACTGCGGCAGCAGCTGCTCGGCGTCGTCCATGATGAACACGCGCTTTACGTACAGCTTGAGGCCGCCGCGATAGTCGCGGTTCCACAGGTCGAACGGCGCGTGCGCGGGCACGTACAGCAGCTGCGTGTATTCGCTGCGGCCTTCGACGCGGTTGTGCGTCCATGCGAGCGGATTCTGGTGATCGTGCGCGAGATGCTGATAGAACTGCTCGTACTGCTCGTCCGTGATCTCGCTCTTCGGGCGCGTCCACAGCGCGCTCGCCTGGTTGACGGTCTCGGCCTCGGACTGCTCGACCATCTCGCCCTTCTCGGCGTCCCACTCCTCCTTGTTCATGAGGATCGGCAGCGCGACGTGGTCCGAGTACTTCTGCACGATCTGCTGCAGGCGGTGCGACGAGAGCAGGTCGTCCTCGCCCTCGCGCAGATGCAGCGTGATCTTCGTGCCGCGCTCGGGGCGGTCGATGGTCTCGATCGAGAAGTCGCCCTCGCCCCGGCTTTCCCAGCGCACGCCGTCGCTCGCGGGCAAGCCCGCGCGGCGCGTCTCGACGACGATCTTGTCGGCGACGATGAAGCCCGAATAGAAGCCCACGCCGAACTGGCCGATCAAGGCCGCGTCCTTCTGCTGGTCGCCCGACAGGTTCGAGAAGAATTCCTTGGTGCCCGAGCGCGCGATGGTGCCGAGGTTCGCGATCACTTCGTCGCGGCTCATGCCGACGCCGTTGTCCTCGATCGTCACGGTGCGCGCGGCCCGGTCGTACGACAGGCGGATGCGCAGATTCGGATCGCTCTCGTACAGCGCGGGGTTGGCGAGCGCCTCGAAGCGCAGCTTGTCGGCCGCGTCGGATGCGTTCGAGATCAGTTCGCGCAGGAAGATTTCCTTGTTGCTGTAAAGCGAATGAATCATCAGGTGAAGCAGCTGTTTGACCTCTGCCTGAAAGTTCATGGTTTGCTGAGTCATCTATTTACCCTTATCGACTGAAATGGCATCGCGTGAACGCGATTATGCCGGTGCGAAATGCGGATGGATGCGTACGCGCGCCGTACATGCGGGTTTGCCGCGCACATTTCAAGACGCGTGCGGCAGGCCGCCACGGCGTTATCCGTGCTCGAATTCGGGCAGCCGGCGCGGCACGCGGTCGAGGTAATCGGTCAGGAACGCGGCCAGCGCGGGATCGCCGCAATTGGCGACGTTGAAGCGCGTCCACGTGGACGGCGATTGCAGCGGCGAGAACAGGCTGCCCGGAATCAGCAGAAAACCCGCCTCATGCGCGGCGGCGGCCAGCGCGTCGGTATCGACACCCGTATCGGCCCACAGGAACATGCCGGCCGAGGGCATCGTGAACATGCGCAGCCCGCAGCGTTCGAGCATGCGCGCGGCCTTGTCGCGCACGCCGTCGAGACGCGTGCGCAAGCGCTCGACGTGGCGCCGGTAGTGGCCGTCGGTCAGCACCTTGTAGAGCACGCGTTCGTTGAGTTCGGGCGAGGTCATGCCGGCCAGCATCTTCTGATCGGCGAGCGCCTTGGCGACGTCGGGCGCGCATGCGACGTAGCCCACGCGCAGATTCGGCGCGAGCGTCTTCGAGAAGCTGCCGAGGTAGATCACGCGGCGCAGCTGATCGAGGCTCGCGAGGCGCGTCGCCGCGAACGCGGGCGGGCACAGGTCGCCGTAGATGTCGTCCTCGACGAGCAGGAAGTCGTACTGTTCGGCCAGCTGCAGGATCCGGAACGCCTGCGCGGCCGTCAGCGACGTGCCGGTCGGGTTCTGCAGCACCGAGTTGATTACGAGCATCTTCGGGCGCCAGGTCTGCACGAGCGTCTCGAGCGCGGCCAGATCGGGGCCGTCGGGCGTATAGGGCATGCC
>CAUPOD010000474.1:0-2696 GCA_963512745.1 uncultured Burkholderia sp.
GGACGGGGCGGGCTATCTGCTGGAGGCAACCGTAAGCAGATAGCCCGCCCCGTCCTCCCAAGTTTGAGCTTGCCGAGGGTTTAAAAGGTTTTAAAAAAGTTATAACTAGCACAACCCCCCCATGGCCCGATAAAATTCGCCAAACCTTTCGAATCGGGCCCAATTGTCATGAACCTCCCCCTCCGTATCCGCGAAGTCTAGAAGCTGTCCGGCGATTTTCTGCTCCGCTCGGGTAAGCGCAGCAACACCTATTTCGATAAATACCGTTTCGAAGCCGACCCCGTCCTGCTCAAGGCCATCGCCGAAGCCATGGTGCCGATGCTGCCCGCTGGCACCGAAGTGCTCGGCGGCCTCGAAATGGGCGGCATTCCGATCGTGACCATGCTGAGCCAGCTCACGGGCCTGCCCGCCGCGTTCATCCGCAAGGAACCCAAGGAGTACGGCACCTGCCAGTACGCCGAAGGCGCCGAATTGAAGGGCCGCAAGCTCGTGCTCATCGAAGACGTGGTGTCGAGCGGCGGGGCGATCATCGACGCCGTCGACAAGCTGCGCGCCGACGGCATTCCCGTCTCGCTCGCGCTGTGCGTGATCGACCGCGAAAGCGGCGGCAAGGAAGCGCTGGCCGCGCACGGCATCGAACTGCAGGGCCTGCTCACGTTCTCGCAGATCGAATCCGCCTGAATCCGGCCGCCGGCCGCTCTGCTCAGAACCGCTCCCGCAGCCGGTGATACAGCATCCCCAATTCGAGCAGCGGCCGGCGCCATTCGCGCCCGCCCGGGAACGGGCGGTGCCGCAGCTTCGCGAATAGATCGAACGCCGCGGGCTCGCCCGCGATCGCCTGCGCGACCACGCGCCCCGCGATGCCCGTCAGCGCCACGCCGTGGCCGCAAAAACCCTGCACGTAGTAGTAGTTCGGATCGAGCGCGCCGAAATCGGGCGCGCGATTCATCGTGATGTCGACGAAGCCGCCCCACGCATAGTCGATCTTCGTCTCGCTCAACTGCGGAAACACGCCGACCATGCGGCGCCGGATCGCTTCGCCGAGTTGCGCGGGCGACGCGCTCGCGGTGTCGGCCCGGCCGCCGAACAACAGCCGGTGATCGGCCGACAGGCGGAAATAGTCGAGCACGAAATTGTTGTCGCACACGGCCGCGCGGTCTTTGATCAGTGGGGCGGCGCGCTCGGCGCCGAGCGGCTCGGTCGCGACGATGTACGACGCGAGCGGCGCGATGCGCGCGGCGATGGGTTCGGGCAGCACGCCGCCGGGCGCGGCGTTGCAGCATGCCACGACGTAGCGGCAGCGCACCTCGCCGCGCGCGGTGCGCACGAGCGGACGTTCGCCGCGCTCGACCGCGACCGCGAGCGAATCGCCGAACAGGCGCGCACCTTCGCTGCGCGCGGCGGCCGCGAGTCCGAGGCAGTACTTGAGCGGATGCAGGTGGCCCGAGAACGGATCGTGGATTCCGGCCAGATACTGGCGCGAGGCGATGCGCGCGCGCACGGCGTCGGTATCGAGCCATTCGAGGCGGTCGTAGCCCCAGCGTTCGCGCGCGGCGTCCATCCAGGCGCGCAGGCTCGGCACGCGCCTCGGCTCGGTCGCGACGGTCAGGTAGCCCGGCGTGAAATCGCAGTCGATGCCGTAGCGTGCGATGCGTTCGCGCACGAGCGAAACGCCGTCGATCGAGAGCGCCCAGGCCGCGCGCATGCCGTGCGCGCCGAGCTGCTTTTCCAGCACCTCGTCTTTCGCGAAGCCCACGAGCGTCTGGCCGCCGTTGCGGCCCGAGGCGCCCCAGCCGGGCCGATGCGCGTCGAGCACGATCACCGACAGGCCGCGCGCGCGGCATTCGAGCGCGACCGACAAGCCCGAGTAGCCTGCGCCGATCACGCACACGTCGGCCTCGTGCGCGCCTTCGAGCACGGGGTCGGGCGCGGGCCGCGCGACGCTCGCTTCGTAGTAGGAGTCGCGCGCGAGCGCGTCGGCTTGCGCGTCGAGGCGCATGTCGGGGTACGTCGGGGTGTCGCGTGTCATAGCCAATCCTTCATGCGGAACCAAGTCATCGCGAGCACGAGCGCGGGCGTGCGCAGCGTGGCGCCGCCCGGGAAATCGCGGTGCTCGATCTTGTCGAACAGGTCGAAACGCGCGGCCTGATGGTCGATCGCCTCGGCGATCAGCTTGCCGGCGAGCCCGGTGGTGTTGACGCCGTGCCCGGAGAATCCCTGCGCGAAATAAACGGTCGGCGACAGCCGCCCGAAATGCGGCGCGCGGTTCATCGTGATGTCGACGAAACCGCCCCACGCGTAGTCGATGTTCACGTCGGCGAGCTGCGGGAACGTCTTGAGCATGTCGCGGCGCATGGCGGCGGCGAGGTCGCGCGGCGCGAGCGTCGAATAGCTGACCTTGCCGCCCCACAGCATGCGCGTGTCGGGCGCCACGCGGAAATAGTCGAGCACGAAGCGGCTGTCGCACGCGGCCGCGCGCGCGGGCATCAGCGCGTGCGCGCGCTCGGCGCCGAGCGGCTCCGTCGCCACCACGTAGGTGCCGACCGGCATGATCTTGCGCGCGAGTCGCGGCGCGAGTCGGCCGAGGTACGCGTTGCACGCGAGTACGACGAACTTGGCGCGCACCTCGCCGTGCGGGGCGGGCGCGATAATCCGGCCGTTAGCTTCGGGGAGCTGGGTCAAGCAGGTGTCCGAGA
>CAUPOD010000475.1:0-2693 GCA_963512745.1 uncultured Burkholderia sp.
GTACCGAACTGTTCGCGCCGCATATCGCGGGCAATTCGGTCACGATCGTGACCAACACGACCGTCGATCCGCTATACGGCGATACGCTGCGCGCCGCGCTCGCGCCGCTCGGCAAGCGCGTCACGACCGTCGTGCTGCCCGACGGCGAGGCGCACAAGACCTGGCAAACGCTGAATCTGATCTTCGACGCGCTGCTCGGCGCGCAAGCCGACCGCAAGACCACGCTGATCGCACTCGGCGGCGGCGTAGTCGGCGACATGACGGGCTTCGCTGCGGCCAGCTACATGCGCGGCGTGCCGTTCATCCAGGTGCCGACCACGCTGCTGTCGCAGGTCGATTCGTCGGTGGGCGGCAAGACCGGCATCAACCATCCGCTCGGCAAGAACATGATCGGCGCGTTCTACCAGCCGCAGGCCGTGATCGCCGACATCGGCGCGCTTGCGACGCTGCCCGAACGCGAACTCGCGGCCGGCTTGGCCGAGGTCATCAAGACCGCCGCGATCGCCGATGCGGCGTTCTTCGATTGGGTCGAAGCGAATATCGACGCGCTAAACCGCCGCGATCCCGAGGCGCTGGCGATCGCCGTCAAGCGCTCGTGCGAACTGAAGGCGTCCGTCGTGGCGGCCGACGAACGCGAGGGCGGTTTGCGCGCGATCCTCAATTTCGGCCATACGTTCGGCCATGCGATCGAGGCCGGTCTCGGCTACGGCGAATGGCTGCACGGCGAGGCCGTCGGCTGCGGCATGGCGATGGCGGCCGATCTGTCGGTGCGCATGCAGCGGCTCGACGAAGCGTCGCGCACGCGTCTGACACGCTTGATCGAGGCCGCGCGCCTGCCCACGCGCGCACCCGCGCTCGGTGCGGACCGTTACATGGAACTGATGCGCGTCGACAAGAAGGCCGAGGCCGGCGCGATCAAGTTCATCCTGTTGAACCGGCTCGGGGAGGCGGCGATCAGCGTCGTACCCGATGCCACCGTGCATGCGACGCTCGCTGCCGCAGTGTAGAACCGTGGTCCGCGGCGTCGCGGAGGCTAGCTCATGAGTGATTCATCCCCCGCCGCGTCGCTCGAACGGGGCGCGACGATTCCGGTCGCCCCCCCAACGCTCGCCGGGTTGGAGGCGCATCTGGCGCCGTATGCCGCGCACGCTTCGCAATCGCGTGGCCGCCGTTATCCCGAAGCGGCACCGACGACGCGCACCGAATTCCAGCGCGACCGCGACCGCATCGTCCATTCGACGGCGTTCCGCCGCCTCGAATACAAGACGCAGGTGTTCGTCAATCACGAGGGCGACCTGTTCCGCACGCGCCTCACGCACAGCCTCGAAGTCGCGCAGATCGCGCGCTCGGTGGCGCGCAACTTACGTCTGAACGAAGATCTGGTGGAGGCGATTTCGCTCGCGCACGATCTCGGCCACACGCCGTTCGGCCATGCGGGCCAGGACGCGCTGAACGCGTGCATGCGCGACTACGGCGGCTTCGAGCACAACTTGCAGAGCCTCGCCGTCGTCGACGAGCTCGAGGAGCACTACGGCGCGTTCAACGGCCTCAATCTCTGTTTCGAGACGCGCGAGGGCATCCTCAAGCATTGCTCGCGCGAGAACGCGCGCCAGCTCGGCGAACTCGGCGAGCGCTTCCTGCTCGGGCGCCAGCCCACGCTCGAGGCGCAGGTCGCGAACATCGCGGACGAAATCGCCTACAACAATCACGACGTCGACGACGGGCTGCGCTCCGGGCTCATCACCGTGGAACAGCTGGCCGAAGTGGATCTGTGGCAGCGCCATTACGAGGAGGCGTGCGCGGCATTCCCGGCGCTCGCGGGACGGCGCCTCGTGCACGAAACGGTGCGCCGCATCATCAACGCGCTGATCGTCGATTTGATAGAGACCACGCGGCTCAACCTCGCGCGCCATGCGCCCGATTCGGTCGAGGCCGTGCGCGCCGCGCCGCCGCTCGTCGCGCACAGCGCGGAGACAGCCGCCGAGGCCGCTGCGCTCAAGCGCTTCCTGTTCAAGAACCTGTACCGCCACTATCGCGTCATGCGCATGACGAGCAAGGCGCAGCGCGTGGTCACGGGCCTGTTCGACGCGTTCATCGAAGATCCGCGCCTCTTGCCGCCCGACTACCAGGCCGCCGATCCTGCTCGCCAGCCGCGCCTCGTCGCGCATTACATCGCGGGCATGACGGACCGGTTCGCGCTCAAGGAATACAAGCGCCTGTTCGCGATCGAGGACGTTTGAACGCGCCCGGAGCCTGCCGATGAATGCGACGTCCGCGCTTGCGGAATCGTGGCCCTATCCGCGCGTCGTCGCCCATCGCGGCGGCGGCAGCCTCGCACCCGAAAACACGCTCGCCGGGTTCGCCATGGGCGCGCGCCACGGGCAGCGCATGGCCGAGTTCGACGTGAAATTGTCGGCCGACGGCGTGTGCTTCCTGCTGCACGACGACGAGCTCGAGCGCACCACTGACGGCCACGGCCCCGCCGCGACCCAGCGCTACGACGAACTCGCGCGGCTCGACGCGGGGCGCCGGTTCGGCGCGCTCTTTGCAGGCGAGCGTCTGCCCACGCTGGAGCAGGCGGCGGCGTGCTGCCACCGCTTGCAGTTGTACGCGAACGTCGAAATCAAGCCGTGCCCGGGGCGCGAGGCCGAAACCGGGCGCCAGGTCGCCGCGCAAGCGCAGCGCTGCTGGCA
>CAUPOD010000476.1:0-2692 GCA_963512745.1 uncultured Burkholderia sp.
GGCATACGGTCCGCTGTTCTCGTATCTGGCGGCGCAGCTCGGCGTCGACTTCGAACTGTCGGCCACTACCGACTGGGCCGGCATGGCCGTGGCCATGGGTTCGGGCGAACTCGACGTGGCCTGGATGGGTCCGTGGGGTTACGTGATCGCCAACAACTCGACCGGCTGCCAGGCCGTGGCCACGGTCGAATACGACGGCAAGCCGTTCTATCACGGCATCGTCATCGGCAAGCCGTCGCTCGAGGTGAAGAGCTTCCCGCAGGACACCAAGGGCATGACGATGTCGTTCGCCGACGTCGGCTCGACCTCGGGCTGGCTGATGCCGACCTGGTACGCGAAGGAAGTCTGGAAGATCGATCCGCAGACCTTCTGGAAATACTCGCAAGGCGCCACGCATGCGGCGAACGAAGTCGCGGTGCAGGCGGGCCAGGTCGATCTCGCGACCGACTTAGACCGCAACCGCAACGCGATGATCGCGAAGGGCGTCATCAAGCCGGACGGCACCAAGGTGCTGTGGACCTCCGATCCGTTCCCGAACGATGCGATCGCCGTGCCGGCCAGCGCCACGCCCGAGTTCCGCGCCAAGGTGCAGAAGATCCTGACGTCGATCACGCCCGAGCAGGCCAAGACGATTCTGCCCCCGCGCTATACCGGCTTCGTGGCCTCGCAGCACGATACCTACTCGATGATCGAGAAGGCCGGGATCGCCGTCGGCAAGATCAAAGCTAAGGCCTGAGATGGAACGTCCCGACGGCGGCGGTTCGTCCGCCGCGGTCGCGACGGCGCTTGCCGCACTCGAAGCGCGGCAAGCATGGCTCGGGCCTCGGCGGTTGAGGCTCGGCGCCGTGCTGCTCGCGATCGTGGCGTTCTACGCGGTGTGCTGCGTGATCGCGCAGGTCAATCCGGTCAAGTTCGCGCACGGGCTGCCCAAGCTCGGGGGCTGGCTCGCGCAGGCGTGGCCGCCCAATCTCGACGACATCCAGCTGATCGTCCAGCGCACGCTCGAAACCATCGCGATGGCCACCGTCGGCACCACGGCGGCCGTGCTGCTCGCGCTGCCGATGGCGCTGCTCGGCAGCCGCAACCTGACGCCGTGGCCCGTGCTCTATTACCCCGTGCGCTGGTTCCTGAACCTGCTGCGCGGCATCGACGCGTTCGTGTTCGCGCTGCTGTTCGTCGCCGCAGTCGGCCTCGGGCCGTTCGCGGGCGTGATCGGCATCGCGCTGCACACATGGGGCAGCGCGGCCAAGCTGTTCGCCGACCAGCTCGAAAGCACCGACCTCGCGCCGTACCAGGCCGTGCGCACGACGGGCGCGGGACGCTTCACGTCGATCGCATATGCGGTCGTGCCCGAAGTGCTGCCGCTGTTCGCATCGAGCGCGTTATTCTGGCTCGAGTTCAACGTGCGCGCCTCGACCGTGCTCGGCGTGGTGGGCGCGGGCGGCATCGGCCAGGAACTCAAGAACAGCATGGATCTGCTCGATTTCAACCGTTTGTTCACCATCATCGCCGTGATCCTGATTGTCGTGACCGTGCTCGATCAAGTGTCGAACTGGCTGCGCAAGAAGCTCGTATGAGGCGTACGTATCCATGAATTCGACTCGGGCATTGCGGGAGACATCGGCCGCCTATGCGGATAGGCCGGTCTTGCGCGTCGAGCGCGTCGGCGTGGCATTCGACGGCCGCGCGATTCTGCGCGACGTGAGTTTCGACGTGCAGCCGCGCGAATTCGTCATGCTGCTCGGCCGCAGCGGTGCGGGCAAGACGAGTCTGCTGCGCTGCGTGGCGGGCTTGAGCCGCACGGCGCAAGGCACGATCGTGCTCGGCGGCACCGATGTGGCCACGTTGCGCTGCCGCGAACGGCGCCGCATCGCAGTGGTGTTTCAACAATTCAACCTCGTGCAGCGGCTGTCCGCGCTCGACAACGTGCTGGCCGGCCGGCTCGGCTATGTGAGCGCGTGGCGCGGAGTCATGCGGCGGTTCGACCGTAGCGACGAACTGCATGCGCTCGAATGCCTCGACCGCGTCGGCCTGCTCGAATACGCGTCGCGGCGCGTGAGCACGCTGTCCGGCGGCCAGCAGCAGCGCGTTGCGATCGCGCGCGCGCTCGTGCAGCGCCCCGAGCTGATCATCGCCGATGAGCCCGTCGCGAGCCTCGACCCTTCGAGCGGCGCCGCCGTGCTCGGGCTACTGCGCAAGTTGTGCCGCGAAGAGGGCGTCGCGGTGCTGTGCAGCCTGCATCAAGTGCGTCTCGCGCGCGAGTTCGGCGACCGCATCGTCGGCCTCGCCGACGGCCGCGTGATGCTCGACGTGACGGCCGGCGCGTTCGACGAAGCGCAAGCGCAGCAGCTTTATGCGCAAGCGCCGGCGGCCTGACGCCGCAGATCGGCGCCCCCCATTCCCGGAGACAAGATGAACCCGTCCGAACGCCATGCCCATGCGCCCGACGTCAGCTTCGACGGCGGCGATCTCGATTGCGGCAACGGCTTGCTGCTGCTGATCCGCAAGCATATCGACCCGCTCGCGCGCGGCCAGTTGCTCGAAATCCAATCGACCGAAACCTCGGTCGAACTGGAGCTGCCCGCGTGGTGCCGCATGACCGGCAACCAACTCGTGTCGTGGACCAAGCAGGGCAAGCAACGCAGTTTCCTCGTCAGCAAGGGCGCGTTCGAGCCCGGCGCGGCGCGCACCG
>CAUPOD010000477.1:0-2686 GCA_963512745.1 uncultured Burkholderia sp.
GCTCGATAGCCGACAAGGTCACCTCGCCAGCGTGCGCGCGCCGGGCGACTTGCGATGCGGCGGCTTTTGCCGCCAGCACGCCGGCAAAGCCGCCGCCCAACGCACCCACGTTCTTACCAAGATTTGTCGCAGTAAACACGCTACGGACAGCAGCCAGCGAATCGGTCGCGACGTCGACGGGCAGCTTCGCGGCGCGCTTGGCCGCCCCCTGGATCTGCGTTCTCCAGGTGGCTTGTTTAAGCGCATCGTAGTGCGTTTCCCAATCGGTCCGGCCGAGTAGGTATTCGGGGCCGACCCGGTGGGCGCTTGCGTTCATCTGATGTATTGCCAGATGGGCGGCCGCGCCCGATACGGGACCGCCGATCGCGGTGAACCAAGAATCGACGCTCGCTGCCTGACATACGCCCAGTGTCTTGGTAACGAGCGGCGCGACGACGGCACGCGCCGCGTTGCGCGCCGAAAAACTTTGGAAGGCCACTCCCTCCTCAACGGCCGTCCGCTTCAAACTCGGGCGCACCGCTTCGTACGCTTGCGCCATCGCCGGCTCCAATTCTTCGGGTTTAACCTCGAGCCATTGCGTGTCGTCGAGCGTGGCACGCCGCAGGAGTGTCCCGCATGCGGTATCGGCAACACCGGAGCCAGTACCCACCACCATGCCCACTTCGGCGGGGGTCTTGACGAACGACGTCAATGCCGGAACCGTATCGAACATCCGCGAGGCCACGCCGAACGGCACCGAGCGAACGAAACCCGCCGCCCCTCGAGCCGCGCGGTCGAACTGCATGCCCTTAGTCAAGACCGCGCGTAGACCCTCGAGCGTTTCATGCTTAGCATCGAGCTTGACCGCGCGATCCAAAATCAGCGCTTCGAATTCCTCGTGGTTGACGCGATTAATATGCGGAGCGAAAACGGTACGCAGTTCGGCGGCGAGTTCCTCGATATTTGGAATCGGAATGACGGCGGCGTCGTTGGCGGGCACCGTAGATAGGGGATACATCTCCGAGCCGCGGCTCGGCGAAGCAACGCTTGAGCGTACCGACGATGCGCGCGCGGCCGTGGCACTGTCGCTACGAAACAAGGCGGCGGACCAGCGCTCGAGCGAATCGGTCGCAAGGCCCTCCGACTGAGTCGAACCCAAGATCGGCACGGCGACCGCCCCCTCGGAATCGGCAGACATAGAAGAGCCAGGCCGGCTTGGCGGCAAATCATTACCGGTATTGAAAAATATGCTGGGCTCGTAATGATGTCCTATCGAACTCGATTTTATTATCATGGCGCACGCATTAAAAATGAGACGGAGCGAACGGACAACCGGCGGAACGCGGCGTCCGGCTCTCCACCCTCGCAATTTCCCGATTCAAGGTCTTTTCAATCAATTCGTCGGTCAATCGCTTGATTTCATTCGCCGGCCCCCGTGCAGCCGGCCGCGTCGATCGACCAAGATGCGGCTTACCAGCCGAAAACGCAGTAGTAGGATGCGTCATGCTGCCGGCCGGAACGGGATCCGGCGCCTGTCTGCCAGCGGAGCGGGCGACTCTCCCCGCGGACACCCCGCGTTGCTGAAAAGACGAGTTGGGTGAGTGCACGGTCGGATGCGCAGGTGCCCCGGTATATCGCGCAGCATTCTTCCTCTCGCGCTCTCGATAAGATTCCATGTCCGCCAGCGTCACGCTCATCGCATACGGCGCTTCTTCCGCCCGACTGTAAACGTTATATATGCCGGCTGCCATCGAGCTATTGTATGCATCGACAGAATCGAATCCATATCGACCTCCACCGCGGTCGTTCTGCATTGCGAGGTCGCAAGAACAACAATCGCGCAACCCATACACCTGCCACCTTGTCTCGCTCTCCATGCCGCTTCTCCTCGTAGCTAACCGACCTATGTTTACATTGTGATTACATTCGTCGTTCTTAGGAGCATTCTCAGGGCCGCCACGTCACCGAACCCTGCACAGTGGCCAGTGCATGCAGTCGTTCGTCGATCACCCTCTCGTACGGCACCGGTGCCATCGCTGCCTCGCACTGGCGAGTCGCGCCAAGCGACGGCACGTTATGTCTGAAAAGACCGCTTACTTCGGCCGTTTGCACGTCGGGCCGGCAGGTATTTTTGGTCGGACGAAAGACCAGCCTCGCGTAATCGCAGGCCGTGCCCGGCAGGGGATGAAAAACAATCGCGCCGTCGCCATCGCACTCCAACATATCGCCGGCATGATGCGTAATGCCGATATAGTCGTAATCCTCGCCCTCGAACCTGAGATGCGGGCCGTCGCTTTCCGACATATGGCCGTACGCTTCCGCCGGGAAACTGGTCACGGATTCCAACTCGAACCAACGCGTCAATTTCCCGATTGCGACTCTCGATTCAAATTGACCTAATGGGACGATCAATGCATAGAATCCGTCGAATGTAGCTCGTGCCTGAAGACATCTTTGCACCGGGTACCGATCAAAACGAAATTCGGCTGGCACCACGACCGAGCGAAATGCATACTCATCCTCAGCAAACTGAAGGCCGTTTCGTACGCTTGCGATATACAACAGGAGTTGATCCAGCCCCGCAAAACGTAATTCGAAACCCGGGTTACTCCGAAATTCGCCCCCTCCCATCGTATAAAACAGTCCTCGCCGCCGCAGTCCTTTGATCGCCTTTTCTAAATTGCAGACGTCGTGCCGAACCGATGAT
>CAUPOD010000478.1:0-2681 GCA_963512745.1 uncultured Burkholderia sp.
GCTTCAGCGCCGTGCCGCGCGCCGCGCTCGAACGCTACGTCGCGTCCGGCGAGCCGTTCGGCAAGGCCGGCGCCTACGCGATCCAGGGCCGCGCCGCCGAGTTCATCGAGGCGATCGAGGGTTCCCATTCGGGTATCATGGGTCTGCCCCTTTTTGAAACCGCGGCGCTGCTGCGCGCGGCTCGAGTCGCCTTCTGATGTCCATCATGAACGAAGAAATCCTGATCAACCTCACCCCGCAGGAAACGCGGGTCGCGCTGGTGCAGCAGGGCGCGGTACAGGAGCTTCATGTCGAGCGCACGCTGTCGCGCGGGCGCGTCGGCAATCTGTATCTCGGCAAGGTCGTGCGCGTGCTGCCGGGTATGCAGTCCGCGTTCGTCGACATCGGCCTGGAGCGCGCCGCGTTCCTGCACGTGGCCGACATCTGGATGCCGCGCCAGCCCGGCGACGTGCAGCAGCCGATCGAACGCACCGTGTTCGAGGGGCAGACGCTGATGGTGCAGGTGATCAAGGACCCGATCGGCACCAAGGGCGCGCGGCTGTCGACGCAGGTCAGCATTGCCGGGCGCATGCTCGTCTATCTGCCGCAGGAACCGCATATCGGCATCTCGCAGAAGATCGAGGACGAAGCCGAGCGCGACGCGATCCGCGCGCGCCTGACCGCCGTGATGCCGCCCGAGGAGAAAGGCGGCTACATCGTGCGCACGATCGCCGAGGAGGCGTCGAGCGAGGAGCTGGCCGCCGACGTCGCGTATCTGCGCAAGACCTGGAGCACGATCGTCGGCCTCGCGCAGTGCCTGCCGCCGACGAGCCTGCTGTACCAGGATCTCGATCTCGCGCAGCGCGTGCTGCGCGACTTCGCGAACGACGGCACCTCGCGGATCCAGGTCGATTCGCGCGAGACCTACCAGCGCCTCAACGAATTCGCCAAGGCGTTCACGCCCGCGGTGGCGCCGAAGCTGCACCACTACACGGGCGAGCGTCCCCTGTTCGATCTCTACAACATCGAGAGCGAGATCCAGCGCGCGCTGTCGCGGCGCGTCGATCTGAAGTCGGGCGGCTATCTGATGATCGACCAGACCGAGGCGATGACGACGATCGACGTCAATACCGGCGGCTACGTCGGCGCACGCAATTTCGACGATACGATCTTCCGCACCAACCTCGAGGCCGCGCACACGATCGCGCGCCAGCTGCGCCTGCGCAACCTCGGCGGCATCATCATCATCGATTTCATCGACATGGAGAACGCCGAGCACCGCGACGCCGTGCTCGCCGAACTCAAGAAGGCGCTGTCGCGCGACCGCACGCGCGTGACCGTGAACGGGTTCTCGCAGTTGGGGCTCGTGGAGATGACGCGCAAGCGCACGCGCGAATCGCTCGCGCACGTACTGTGCGAGCCGTGTCCGACGTGCCAGGGCAAAGGCCAGGTCAAGACCCCGCGTACGGTGTGCTACGACATCCTGCGCGAGATCCTGCGCGAGTCGCGCCAGTTCAATCCGCGCGAATTCCGCATCATCGCCTCGCAGGAGGTGATCGACCTGTTCCTCGACGAGGAATCGCAGCATCTGGCGATGCTGATCGACTTCATCGGGAAGCCGGTGTCGCTGCAGGTGGAGTCGAATTTGAGTCAGGAGCAGTACGACATTGTTTTGATGTAGTCCCGATCAATACGCCGACAGCTGGTTGCCGTCGATCCGCACACGATCGCCCGGGCGCAGGCTGCCCGGCGACTGCACGTCGAACGAGCGCGTCGAGCCGTCCCGCACCTGGACGTCGACGCGATAGCTGGCCGCCTGACCATTGTTCATGCCCATCTGCTGGCCGATCTGGTTGCCGGCGACGGCGCCGCCGAGCGCGCCGATAACGGTCGCCGCATCGCGGCCATGGCCGCGGCCGAACTGGTTGCCGAGCACCCCGCCGATCAGCGCGCCGACGACGGTGCCTGCGACGCCCGACGGACCGGTCGCATTATTGTCGATCGGCTGGATGTTCACGACGGTGCCGTACTGCGTATACGGCGCATACTGGCCGCTGCTCTGATTGTTATATCCATAGTACGGCTGCGTCTGGTTCGACGGGTAGGCAGGCTGCACGTATCCGGGTTGCGCATAGGCCGGCTGGGCATAGTCGGGCTGTGCGTAACCCTGCGTCGGGTATTGTCCCGGGTAGCCCGGCTGAGCGCCGGACGGGCCATACGGCGCGACGCAGGCGGTCAACGGAAGCGTCGCCACGGCAGCAAGCGTAGCGAACAGAACGGTTTTCGGGGTGAGCGTGTGCATTAGATTTATCCCTGACTCAGCATCGCGCTCGCGTCGAGAACCGACGCGAGGAGGCGATCCGAGTATAGGGAAAGCATGCACTCCGCGTCTAAGGTGCAGGGGTAACAACGTGTAAAGTCTGTTGCCGCGTAACCAGCATTTAGCGATGCGGCGTCCGCACAGATACACCCAACACGGCAGCGAATTGGCTTTGCGACAGACCAATCTTGTGACGCGTCTCGGCCGCAGGCGGAAGCGCCACCTTGGTCACCTTCGCTGCGCGGCGGCCCTTCATCTGACGCACCGATTCCAACAGGTCCGCCTGGAATTGCTCGAGTTCCTTGTCCACGATTGATTTCCTCCCGAAGCTGATTGAGAAACGATGCCGGTAGGTTGTCGAACTTCGACCTCGTGTAAGTGA
>CAUPOD010000479.1:0-2668 GCA_963512745.1 uncultured Burkholderia sp.
GGCGACTACGTGCCCGCGAGCCCGTGGTTCAGCGAGTCGCTCGCGCTGCTCGGGCACGACAACGTGACGAGCGACATGCGCTTCGCCGAATTGCTCGGACGCGTGCCGCTGCATTACGAGCAGTTGTTGAGTTTGAGTTGACGGTCGACGGCCTTGGCCTACGTTCGCGGACTCACAGATAGCGCGCGAGCAGTATCACTATTCCGACGCCGAGGCCCAGCAGGACGAGCGCGCGCCGCAGCGGCGCGAGATAGGGCGCGGCGATACTCGGCGGCAGCAGTTTGCGTCCGGTCAGCATCGGCCGCACGAGGTTTTGTCCCTTGAACACCGCATACGCGGCGATCGCGAGCAGGTGCAGCGCGACGGCGGCTACCAGCGCATCCCATAAGAGCGTATGCAGGCGCGTGATCGCGTCGGCGATCCAAGCCGGCATGGCGGCGGTCCACGGGCCGTTGTCGGCGACGTCGTTGTTCACGTACAGCCCGCTCAACGTCTCGCCGAGCAGCAGCGCGAGCAACAGCAGCACCATCCAGCCGCCCGCGGGATTATGGCCGGCCTGCAAATCGGGCTCGCGGCGGCGCAGTTCGCGCAGGTGATGCCACGCGGCGCGCGGCGCCGCCAGAAAGCGGCGGAAGCGCGCCGTTTCGCTGCCGAAGCAGCCCCACAGCACGCGGAACAAGACGAGCGCGAGCAGCGCTTCGCCGATGCGCACGTGCCAGTCCATCCAATCGAGCCGCTCGCTTACATACGCGAGCGCGACGAGCACGGCCGCGAGCCAATGAAACACGCGCATGGGGATATCCCAAACCTCGACGGGCCGGGCATGCGTGGCTGCGGCGGAAGAAAGCGGTTCGTGGTTACGCGTGCGCATTTACCAAACTTACACCTGGTGACACGGACACGGTAGGCCGCTGACGGCCGCGCCGCGTTACAGACTCAGGACCGGCGATTTGTGCGCCCGGCACAACCGGTTCCCACAGAATGGAGAAAACACCATGAAAACTCGCATCCTCGCCAGCTATACCGCCCTACTGCTCGCCGCGGCCGCTCCGCTTGCCGCGCATGCCGACGCGCCCGGCGAACATCCCGGCTACCTGCATGCGCTGTCCGATCTGCGCGCCGCGCGCTGGATGATCGAGCATCGTCCCGGCGACTATGCCGTCGCGAGCAACGAGGTCGCGGCCGTGCAGCAGATCGACGCGGCGATTCGCGACATCCGCCACGCCGCGGTCGACGACGGCAAGGATCTCGACTTTCACCCGCCCGTCAGCGAAGTGCCCGATCATGCGGGGCGTCTGCACGCCGCCGACGATTTTCTGCGGCATGCGCGCGCCGACGTGACGGGCGAAGAGGACAATCCGACGCTGCATGGCCTGCAGCATCGCTCGGTCGAGCATATCGACGGCGCGATCCGCCGTGTCGATCATGCGATCGGCGAGGCGACGCGCGGAATATGAACGACAGGTAAAGCTGCTGCGAAAGAAGGCGCATGCGCCATGCATGCATGCGCCTTCTTCTCGCCCCAGCCTTAATGCGCCGTCCAGCCCTTGTAGTTCTGCACGTTTGCGCGCGTCACGAGCGCCGGCTCCATCAGGATCATCGGATTCGCGGGCTTGGTGCCGTTCATGATTCCGTAGCCCACGTCCACGGCCTTCTGCGCCATCGCCCACGGGTCCTGGCTCGCCGACGCCTGCACGAGCGTATTGCTCTTGAGCGCCGTCACGATGTCGGGCGCGCCGTCCACCGACGTGATCACGATGTTGCCGCGGTTCAGCTGTTTCGCGGCCAGGTCGCTGCCGATCGCCTGCGGATCGTTGATCGTGAACACGCCCGCGACTTGCGGGAAGCGCGTCAGATAACCCTGCATCGCGGCCATGCCGCCGTCGCGCGAGCCCTTGCCGTCCTGGTCGGACGACAGCACCTTGACGCCCGGGTTCTTCGCGAGCACGGCCTTGCAGCCGTTCACGCGGTCGATCACGGCCGAGACCTGCGGGCCGTTCTCGATGATCACGTTGCCCTTGCCGCCGATCTGCTTCGCGAGGAATTCGCACGCCTCTTCGCCGGCCTTCACGTTGTTGGTCTGCACGGTCGCATCGACGCCGTTGGCCGCCACGTCCACCGCGACGACCGTGATGCCGGCCGCTTGCGCCTTCTTCACGGCCGGTTCGATCGCCTTCGGATCCGCGGCGTTCAACAGGATCATGTCGACGTGCGCGGCGATGAAGTTGTCGATCTGCGTGAACTGCTTGTTCAAGTCGTAATCGGACGAGACCGCGATCACCTTCACGTTCGGATTGATCGCCTTCGCGCGCGCCTCGGCACCCTTCGCGACGGTCACGAAGTACGGGTTGCCGAGCGAGCCGACCGTGATGCCGATCGCCTTCAGCGGCTTGTCCGCCGCATGTGCCGCGCACGCCGCGAAAGCGAGCGCGCACGTGATGCCGGTGCGAAGGAGCGGGGTCTTGAGTTTGAGCATGTCGTTGTCTCCGAATGGTCCGTGATGAAAGACGCGCGCGAGGACCTGCGCGCGCGCCCGTATGATTTGCGTCCGTCAGTCGATCAGTGCCTGCGCCGCCGGGAAAAGACCGCGGAACTTGCGGTAGCGCGCGCGCAGCGCTTCGGCGCGCGCGGGCCGGGGTTCGTAGATGCGCGGGACGGGCAGCGGCGG
>CAUPOD010000480.1:0-2662 GCA_963512745.1 uncultured Burkholderia sp.
ACCGGGAGCTGCGCGCGGGGCAGGGCGCGCGCGCAGCCGCGAGCGCTTCGGCATGGCGCGCGGCATTCGCGCGTTTCGGCGCGAGCCGTTCGTCGCCGCGCCAGTATCTGTATGCGGGCGCGCTCTGCGCGGGCATTACCGTCGTCGCCTCGCAACTGCTCGGGCGCATCGACCTGACCAATCTCGTCATGCTGTATCTGCTCGGCGTGGTGTTCTCGGCCGTGCGGCTCGGGCGCGGGCCCGGCGTGCTGCAGTCGTTCCTGTCGGTGGCCGCGTTCGATTTCTTCTTCGTGCCGCCGCGCGGGTCGTTCTCGGTCTCGGACACGCAATACCTCGTGACGTTCTTCGGCATGCTGCTGACCTCGCTCGTGATCAGCCATCTGACCTGGAGCCTGCGCCGCGCCGCGCGTCTCGCGCAACGCCGCGAGCAGCGCACGGGCGCGATGTACGCGATGGCGCGCGAACTGGCCGCGGCGCTGGCTGCCGAGCAGATCATCGAGATCGGTACGCGCCACGTGGCCGAGGTGTTTCGCGCGCGCGTCGCGCTGCTGCTGCCCGACAGCAACGACCAGGTGCGCCAGAAGATCGAGAACCCCGACGAGCAGGTGATGCTGACCGGCCCCGAACTCGATACCGACGTGGGGCAGTGGGTGTACGACCAGCAGAAGCCCGCGGGCCGCGGTACCGATACGCTGCCGGCCGCCGTCGCGCGCTATCTGCCGCTCAAGGCGCCGATGCGCACGCGCGGCGTGCTGGCTGTGGTCGCGCGCGAGCCGGACGAACTCGACGTACCCGAACAGGCGCGCATGCTCGAAGCGTTCGCGGCGCAGATCGCGCTCGCGCTCGAACGCGTGCATTACGTCGAGATCGCGCGCGATGCATTGGTCAGCATGGAGTCCGAGCGCTTGCGCAATTCGCTGCTGTCGGCGATTTCGCACGATCTGCGCACGCCGTTGACGGCGCTCGTCGGCATGTCGTCGATGCTCGCCGCCACGCGCGCGGACGCGCCTGCAAAGGACGCGCGCGAAGACGAGCTGATCGAAGCGATCCAGGACGAGGCGCTGCGCATGACCGGCATCGTCACGAACTTGCTCGACATGGCGCGCCTGCAAGCGGGCAGCCTGCGCCTGAACCGCCAATGGTCGGTGCTCGAGGAAACCGTCGGCGCCGCGCTCGCCGCTTGTAAGCGCGTGCTCATGCGGCATCCGGCGCGCGTGTATCTGCCGCCCGACCTGCCGCTGTTGCAGACCGACGCCGTATTGATGGAGCGTCTGTTTGCGAACTTGTTCGAAAACGCGGCCAAATACGCGCCGCCCGATACGCCGCTCGAAATCAGTGCCGAACGCATCATGGACGACGGGCGTCCTTTCGTGCGCGTCAACGTCGACGATTTCGGTCCGGGCCTGCCGGCGGGTGTGGAGACGCGCTTGTTCGAGAAGTTCACGCGCGGCGAGAAGGAATCGGCCAAGCCCGGCATCGGCCTGGGTCTCGCGATCTGCCGCGCGATCGTCGATGCGCACGGCGGTAAAATCGGCGCGCTCGACCGTGTCGCCGCCGACGGCCGCGTGGCCGGCGCGCGTTTCTGGTTCAGCCTGCCCGTCGATCCCGCGCCGCCTGTGCCGGATGCAGCCGAACTCGTGCGCGACATCGAGCCCGGCGTGCCCGAGCCCCCATCCGATGCCGCGCGGGCGGCCCCATCCGATTCAGCGTTATCTCATCCGTCGCAGCCATGAGCGAGCCCAGCTTGACCGTCGTCTTGATCGAAGACGAGAAACAGATCCGCCGTTTCGTGCGTGCCGCGCTCGAAGAGGATGGCGTCACGGTGCACGAGGCCGAAACCGGCAAGCAGGGGTTGATCGAGGCCGCCACGCGCCAGCCCGATCTCGTCATCGTCGATCTCGGCTTGCCCGACACCGACGGTCTCGACGTGATCCGCGAGCTGCGCGGCTGGTCGGAGTTGCCCGTGATCGTGCTATCGGCGCGCGCGCAGGAGGAGGAGAAGGTCGCCGCGCTCGATGCCGGCGCCGACGACTACCTGACCAAGCCGTTCGGCGTGTCCGAGCTGCGCGCGCGGATTCGCGCGCATTTGCGTCGCCGCAACCGGGCCACCGCCGCGGCTTCGCCGCAGATCGCGTTCGGCGGCGTGACCGTCGATCTGTCGTTGCGGCAGGTGTGGCGCAACGGCGAGATCGTGCACCTGACACCGCTTGAATACCGGCTGTTGGCGACGCTCGTGCGCGACGCGGGGCGGGTGCTTACGCACCGTCATCTGCTGCGCGAAGTGTGGGGCCCCTCGCACGTCGAGAGTCCGCACTATTTGCGTATTTATATGGCGCACCTGCGCCAGAAGCTCGAAAACGATCCCGCGCAGCCCGAGCACATCGTCACCGAAACGGGCGTCGGATATCGGTTGGTGGGGGTGGCGTAGGGTCTGCCTCCACCAGATAGCCCCCATCCCGACCGTTCCGTTTCCGTAGAAAACCAGCGCCCATCTGGAACTTGCTTCTCACGATCCCAATCCCCCACGATTTTCCCACCATGATCGGAGACGAGATGCCGCTTTAAAAAGTGAGGAACGCGGATACTCGGCGGGTGTAGATTTTTAGGGCAATGACCGGTCGGGACTGGGGAGCCTACTCACCGGAGGCAACCGTAGGTGAGT
>CAUPOD010000481.1:0-2661 GCA_963512745.1 uncultured Burkholderia sp.
GTGGCGACGCCCGTGAATTGGCGTCCGGGCGAGGACGTCATCATTCCGCCGTCGGTGTCCAACGAAGCCGCCGAGGCGAAGTATCCGAACGGCTGGAAAACGGTGAAGCCGTATCTGCGCGTGATCCCGCAGCCGAAGGACTGATGGGGCAGGGCCGGCCAGCCGGCCCGGGCCGCCGCGTGTGAGGCGATAGCCCACCCTGGAGGAACGCAAGCAGCCCGCGTGCGCGGCGGGCGCCGGCTGGCCGCGCACGCGTTTTGAAACGTTCATTTCAAGATCGGGAGCGCGTCATGCCGCCTGCACTGGCCAGCTTCGTGGACGACGCACACGCCGTAAGCGTGTCCTACGGCGATCCGGCCGACCGGGCGACCATGAGCGGCACCGTCGATACGGCGTCGGCGCAAATCCGGGGCCACGCCCGCCACGCCCGCGCGGCACCTTCCTAGGTGAGCTTTTACGGGAGCGGCGCATAGTAAGCGCGGCCGTGCAGCCGCCGCGCCGCCTCGCCTCAAACCTTCGGCCGCCACATCTGGAACGGCGCGCCGATCTCCGCATAATCGGCCTGATACCCGGCGCGCATGACGGGCTGCGCCGCTTGCGTATCGAAGTACCCGTCCTTGAGAAATTCGTCGCGGATATGCACGCCGACCACCTGGCCGAGCGCGAGCCAATTGTCCATCGGCTTGCCGTCGAGCGTGTGCAGGCGGATCACCTGCAGCAGCTTGCATTCGAGCGCGGCCGGCGCCTCGCCGACGTGCGGCACCGCGACGTTGCGGCCCGGAACCGGCGTCAGGCCCGCGAGCGCGAACTCGTCCACGTCCGCGGGCACGGCCGCCGAAGTCAGGTTCATCTGTTCGGCGAGCGGCTTGCTCGCGAGGTTCCAGACGAATTCCCCGGTCGCCTCGATATTGGCGATGCTGTCCTTGCGGCCTTCGCTCGAGAACCCGATGATCGACGGAAACGAAGCGAACGCTCCGAAGAAACTATAAGGCGCGAGGTTGGCGCGGCCCTGCGGATCGCGGCTCGAAATCCAGCCGATCAGGCGCGGCGCGACGATCGCCTTGAACGGATCGTGCGGCAGCCCATGGCCGTGGGCGGGATCGTAGAAATAAGTGGGCATGATGGAAGAGACGGCACGTGGAATCGAAAAAAAGCGGTCGCGCGAGCGTCTGGATCGCCCGCGCGTGGCGCACATCAGCGCAGCGGCAAACCGCTCGCCGACGAAATTATCCGGTAAATCCGCTGCCGGCAGGGTACGGCAGCTGCATCGGCGGAGCGGCAAGCGCCGCCTTCGAGGTCGGGCCCAGGCGCGTTGCCGCGCGAACCGAACGTGCGCACCCCCGTGGTCCGTGCCGCCGACCCACCGCCTTATAGTTCAGGACGAGGCGTATTGTCGAGCAACGCGGAACCCCGCACCTTGGTGGTCCGCGCGGCCGTCCCGCGGCTACCGGCCCGGTACAGCGCGGCCCCTGCCAACACCGCCGCCACGAGAAAGACGAACATCGCACGCGGCGCAGCGCTCTCGAGCAGCGTGCCGCAAATCAGCGGCCCGAATGCGCTGCCGAACATCGTCAGCCCCTGCGCGCCGTAATAGCTGCCCTTCAGCGCGGGCGGCGCGATCGTATCGATGAACAGATACTCGGCCGGTGCGACGATGACCTCGCCGAGCGTGAACAGCAGCATCGAGAACATCCACATCGGCAGCGACTGCGCATACGCGAAGCCGATCAACCCGAGCGCGAACATCGCGGAGCCCACCACGATCCAGCGCAACAGCGCGTCCGGCCGGATCAGCTTGCCGATCGGATATTGCAGCAGCACGACCGCGACGGCATTCGTGGCGATCAAGTAGGGGATCGTCGCGGCGGCTCGCGCGATGCCTTGCGACAGCGCGAGGTATTGCGCCAAGTACACCGAGAAGCGCCCGTAGGCGAGCGCGCTGAGCAAGCCGCCGAGTACGAACAGCACGAGACGCCGGTCGCCGCGCAGCGCCGCGAGCGTCGCGCCGAGCGCGGGCCGTGTGCGAGCCTCGGGTAAAGCGGACTCCCCGGGCAATCTCCCCGCGCCATACGATGCCCGCTGCGGGTCATTACGTGCGACCAGCAGCGACAGCGTCGCGCACCCCGCCGACGCCACGAACGTCCACTGCAGCCCGAACCCCGCCACGGCCACGCCGAGCAGCGGGCCCACCGCATGCGCGACGTTGAGCAGCGTGTAGTTGATCGTGAACGCGCGCGCGCGTTGCCCCGCTTCGACCCGTTCCGCGATCGACGACTTCAGCGAAACATAGCGCAGCGACAGCGCGGCATCGGTCGCGGTCAGCGCGAGCACGGCCATCCACGGCTGCCGTGAAACGACCATCGTAAGCGTCGCGAGCGCCGCGACGGCCGTGGACACGCGAATCAGCCGCAGCTTGTCGAACCGGTCCGCCAGATAGCCCGCATAGAGCCCGAACAGCGTCGCCGTGGTCAGACTCGCCGTTACCATGAATCCGACCGCACGCGGGCTCGCGCCCATATGCTTCATCAAATAGACGGCCAGGAACGGCAGTGCGATGGCCCGCCCGAGCTCGAACACGAGCGAGCCGAGCAGCAAGGTGCGAATGGAGCGGGGAAGGCGCATCATGATCTCGAAGGAAAGGCCGGGGAAGCGGGCATGTGG
>CAUPOD010000482.1:0-2645 GCA_963512745.1 uncultured Burkholderia sp.
GCCGCAGCCCCCGCGCCCGCAGCCCCCCTCGCGCCGCCCATGCCGGCCATCGCACACCCCACGCTCGCGATGGACGCGCCGAAGAGCGTCGCGCATCTCGAATGCAATATCGCCAAGCCCGACTACCCGTACCAGTCGCAGCGGCGCGGCGAGAGCGGCACGGCCGTCGTCAAGTTCGTGGTTGGCCTGACGGGCGGCATCGAAAACGTCGCGCTCAAGCGCAGCAGCGGCTTCCCGCGCCTCGACGACGCCGCGCTCGACGCGATGCGCAACAGCACGTGCCTGCCGTACAAGGAAAACGGCGAGGCGGTCCGTGCGGCCTATTCGCAACCGTTCGCGTTCAACCTCGACGATTGAGTATCGAACCGGAGCCGATCATGCGCCAAACCGTTTCCGAACCCATCGCCGACCCGGCATCGGACGAGCCCGACGGCTCCGAACTGACCGTGCTGACCGCGATTCGCAGCTGGCTGCGCCCGCACTGCGACGCGTGGCGCGCGCCGGCGAACTGGAAAGAGATCTTGCGCGCGGCGGGCCTGCGTCCCGACGGACTCGAACATTTCGATTTGCTGATGCGCAGCCTGGCGCTGATTTCGATACGCCCGCTCGACATGCGCTGCCGCTGCGCGAGCGAACTGGCCAGGGACGAAGCCTCGCTGCTCCAAGCGCTCGCGCTGCTGCAGCGCACGCGCAATCAAGCGGCCGTATTGCTGCTCGGCGAATGGCTGCCGCAGCCCGCGGTCAGCGGCTTGCTCAAGCTCGCGCGCTGGCTCGCGATCGATCTGCTCGATGCCGGCCTCGAACTGCGCGCGCACCCGCGTGCCTTCACCTACCTGCACTGATCCGCAGCGAGCCGATCAGCCGATATGGGGCAACGCCCCGCAACGATCCAAGCTAGAAACAGGAAACGAGCTCTCGCTGCTTGCGCGAGCTGCCGGGTTTCGATTCCGGCCGCGATACGGGCGTCGGCGCGAGCCTGCTCTGCCAGGCGGAGACGCACCCATCTTTTTGCCCGTTATCTATAATTATCCGCGATCGGTATAATTATCCGAACTCAGATAACTATGGATAATCATGGAACTGACCGAACTGTGGCATTTCGCGCGGCCCGCTTTGGCCAGAGCCTATCTGAACACGCTGAATGCGGGCGTGATCGCGTCCACGACGATTTTCGCGCCGCGGCGCACGGGCAAGACGGCGTTTTTGCTCCGGGATCTCAAGCCGCTGGCCGAGGCCGAGGGCTACGCCGTCGTGTATGCCGATTTATGGCAGACACGCCAGACGCCGGGCGCGGCGCTCGTGCGTGCGCTCGAAGAGGCGCTGGAGCCGCACTCGCTGCTCGAAAAAGTGATGGCGCGCCTGAACACGCCCGTCAAGGCGCTCAAGGGCGGCGCCGAGATCGCGGGCGCGCGGCTCGACGCGCAGATCGAACTCGAGTCCGCGAAGCAAAACGACCTGACCGACACGGCCCTGCTGCTCGATGCGCTCGTATCCGAACTGACCAAGCGCCGCCCGCTGCTGTTTCTCGTGGACGAGGCCCAATCGCTCGGCCGCAGCAAGGAAGGCGAGGACATGGCGCGCGCGCTGCGCACCACGCTCACGAAACATCAGAAGCGCCTGCGCATTTTGTTCACGGGCTCGTCGCGCACCAAGCTCGGCCACGTGTTCACGAACGCGAACGCACCGCTCTATTCGGCCGCCAGCTCGGTGCAGGATTTCCCGCTGCTCGGCGACGATTTCGTCGATTACCTCGCGCGGCGCTTCACCGAATCGACGCAGCGCACGCTCGACGTAGCCGCGGCGCGCGACGCGTTCCGCCTGTTCGGGCAGCGCCCCGAACCGCTGATGGAAACCGTGCTCGCGCTGATGATGAGTCCCGACATGACGTTCGCGGAAGCCGTCGAGCTGCAGCAGAAGAAGCTCGCGCGCACCGAGAATCACGAGGGCACCTGGAACGCGCTCGACGCGACCGAGCGCGTGCTCGTGCGCGTGCTGGCCGACGATCCGTCGCTCAAGCCGTTCGCGAAGGCCACGCTGCTGAAAATCCGCAAGCAGATCGGTATCGAGGATCTGCAGCCGTCGCATATCCAGAAGGCGCTCGGGCGGCTCGCGGACAAGACCGTCGTCGCGAAGACGCCACGCGAAGTCTACGAATTCGAAAACGAAAGCTTCGCCGACTGGGTACGCAACATCGTGGATTGAGGGCCGGCGCGCAGCCTTACGCGCCGAGCCGCTCCGTCAGCAGATCGACGAAGGCGCGCACCTTCGCGGGCCGGAACCGCGCGGCCGGAAACACCAAGCTGATGTCGCCGCCCGGCAGGCTCCATTCGGGCAGCACCTGCAGCATGCGGCCGCGCGCAAGATCGTCGGCGACCGTGTAGTCCGGCAGCACCGACAGGCCCGCGCCGCCCAGCGTGGCCTCGCGCACGGCGAGCGTCGCATCGAGCACGATCGACGCGTCGAAATGCACGGTCTGCCGCGCGTGCTCGGCGTGCGCGAAGGCCCAGCGCGCGGGTTCGCGCAGCGCCCGGTTCGCGACGAACGGCAGCGCGGCGATCTCGCGCGGCTCGCGCAACCGCTCGATGCGCGCACGCCACGCGGCCGGCGCGACGAGCAATTGCCGGAACGCGCTGATCTTTCTGGCC
>CAUPOD010000483.1:0-2641 GCA_963512745.1 uncultured Burkholderia sp.
GCCGTGGGCCGGCCCTTGCCCGCGCGCGGTGCGGGCGCCGGTTCGGCCGCGTCCGCGACCGCGTGCAGTTGCACGTCGGTATTGGCGGCGCGGGCCATCGGATCGGCTACGTTGGCGGGTACGTCGTACTCGGCGTGGTCGGCTGCGGATTTAGCGGTTTTTGCAGCCGGGCGTGCACGAGTCTTGAATTCTTCGGGCGGCAGCAGGCTGCCGAGCTTGGTAGGAAGAGTAGGCAAAGGCATGAAATCCCTCGTGATGCACTGTGTCTGGGGCACGCCGCCGATCGCATCCTGCCGCTCGCTTGAAATTGCACGGCGGCGGTTTGCGCGCAGCGGCGCACTTACGGTTTGGCTACGCCGGTTCGCCTAGTAGAGTTCGGTGGGCTCCTTGAGGGAAGCGCGCACGAGCTCCGGCGCGCCAAGCATGAAAAAGCCGCCTCCCCTGCGCGGGGCCGGCGGCTCGGTTTGCATCGTCGCACGGCTGGCCCGCGGTCTTGCGACCATGCTGCGGGCACCGGCGCGGCGACGAGAGAAATGGGGCGGACAGGCATTCATTGCGAGCCAATATAGCGCGCCTCAAATCGCTTGTACAGCGCCGAGCACGTCCTCGATATGGCCGGGCACGCGCACGCCGCGCCATTCGCGGCGCAGCACGCCGTCGGCGTCGATGAGGAAGGTCGAGCGCTCGATGCCGCGCACTTCCTTACCGTACATCTTCTTCATCTTGATCACGTCGAACAGGCCGCATAGCGCCTCGTCGCCGTCGGACAGCAGCGGGAACGGCAGGCCGAGCTTGGCGCGGAAGTTCTCGTGCGAACGCAGGCTGTCGCGCGACACGCCCGCGATCTCCGCGCCGGCCGCCTGGAACTGCGGGTACAGATCGCGGAACTGCAGGCCCTCGGTGGTACAGCCGGGCGTGTTGTCTTTCGGATAGAAATACAGCACGAGCTTCTTGCCGCGCTGCGCGGACAGCGCAAATTCGCCGCCCGTCGCGGGCGCGGTGAAATCGGGAACGGGATGGTCGATCTCGACGGCCACGGAATGCTCCTATGTTTATGGGTCGGCCCCGGGATCAGCCCGGCTGCACGATCAGTTCGCCCGAGCGGCCCGGGATTTCGCCCCAGGCGACGGGGCAGCTCGGCAGCGCGGCCAGATCCAGACTCGCATGATAGTCGCCCATCGTGGCGAAACTGTGGCCCTGGGCGCGCCAGCCCGACAGCAGTTGGTCGAACACGCCGGCCAGTTTTTGGCCTTCGAGTTCGGCGTGCAGCGTATAGACCTGGTCGCGCGCGTCGCGCTCGGTCAACTTGAGCAGATGCGCGGCGATGTTGCCGGTATCGACGCCGTCCACGCCGAGCAGTTCGTCGAGCGTCGGCAGCGTGGTGGGCAGCTGCACGTGCGCGAGCGGCCGGCCGTCGAGCGTCGGCCGATACGGGCCGCGGCCGCGGCCGTCGGACGCGTAGCGCATGCCCCACGCGTCGATCTGCTCTAACTCCGCGGCGTTCATCTGCCAACCGGCCGCGCCGTGCGTGACGGGCTGGGCGCCGAAGATCTCCCCGAACCGTTCATGGCTCTTCTGCATCTCGCGCACGGTCCAGTCGCGCGGGCGCTGCCGCACGTTGTCCTGCCAGTACACGTGATCCCAGGTGTGGATGCCGCACTCGAAGCCGTCGGCCGCGATCGCGCGCATTTCCTGCGCCGCGCGGCGGCCGATGTCGGGGCCGGGCAGCAGCACGCCGTACATCAACTGACGGATGCCGTAATGCTCGACCACGGAGGTGCGCGACACCTTCTTCAGGAAGCCGGGGCGCAGCGCGCGGCGCAGCGCCCAGCCCGTGTGATCGGGCCCGAGGCTGAACAGGAACGTCGCGCGCGCGGCATGGCGCTCGAAGATGCGTGCCAGTTCGGGCACGCCTTCGCGCGTGCCGCGCAGCGTATCGACGTCGATCTTGAGAACGATGCGGGCCATCAGGTCTCCCGTCCGGTGGCCCCAAGGGAAGCCTGAGCGCCCTTCAGGGGTAGCGAACGATAGCGAGCGTGGGGGAGGTAGCCGTTCATCAGCCTTGCTGTTCGACGAGCGCGCGCGCGTCCGCGACGTGGCCGCGGTACGCTTCGAAGATCTTGCGCAGCGCGTCGTCGAAGCTCACGTGCGGCGCCCAGTGCAGGTCGTGCATCGTGTTTTCGATCTTCGGCACGCGGTTCTGCACGTCCTGATAGCCGTTGCCGTAGTACGCGCCCGAGGTGGTCTCGACGAGCTTGACCTTCTTCGCGTTGTCCGCGTATTCGGGGTATTCGGCCGCGATCTCGAGCATCTTGTTGGCGAGTTCGCGCACCGAATAGTTGTTGTGCGGATTGCCGATGTTGAAGATCTTGCCCGACGCGACGCCGTCCTTGTTCTCGATGATCTTCATGAGCGCGCCGATGCCGTCGTCCACGTCCGTGAACGCGCGCTTCTGCGAGCCGCCGTCGACGAGGCTGATGTTCTCGCCGCGCACGATGTGGCCGAGGAACTGCGTGACCACACGCGAGCTGCCTTCCTTCGGCGTGTAGATCGAATCGAGGCCGGCGCCGATCCAGTTGAACGGGCGGAACAGCGTGAAGTTCAGGCCTTCCATGCCGTAGCCCCAGATCACGCGGTCCAT
>CAUPOD010000484.1:0-2634 GCA_963512745.1 uncultured Burkholderia sp.
CGTCGTCACGTAGCCGATCCCGATCGCGATCGCGAATTGCGCGCCGAGCGCCACGGCCCAGGCCACGAGCGCCGGCCAGCCGTGCGCGTGCATGTAGCGGATCATCGTGTCGGCGGGCGCGAGCACGATCGAATGCCACAGATAGATGCCGTACGAATACACGCCGATCCAGGCTATCGCGCGAAACACGCGCGAGCGGCGCAGCGCGGCGCCGTGCGCGAGCAGCAGCACGATCAGCGCGACATAGCCGATCGCCTGAATCGTATAGCCGATGCTCTCGTCGAGCACGGGGTGCGGCGTCGCGAATACGAGCCACGCCGCGAGGCCGAGCACGAGCGCGACGAGCAGCTTGGTGCGGCGCGCGAGCGCCTGGTAAAGCGCGGGCTTCATCCAATACACGGCCGCGAGAATCACGCCCGCGAGCAGGCTGTCGATGCGGTACTGCGTCTGGAAGAACGCTGCGTCGAGCGCACCGTTCGCGACGGCCACGCAGCGCGCGACGAGCACCACCGCGCACAGTGCGCAAAGCACCGCGATGATGCGGTCCGCACCGGCCCGCCAGCGCACGAACAACAGCAGCAACGCGGGCAGAAACAGATAGAAATGCTCCTCGACCGCGAGACTCCACGTCTGCGCGATCGACGTGCCGAAGTAGTTCTGCAGATGCGTGAGATTCTGCACGAGAAACGTGCTCGGCGGATGCCGCCCTGCCGCCAGATGAAACAGGATCAGCACGTAGTACGCGGGCCAGATCTTGAACAGCCGGCGCACGATGAAGCGGCCCGCGTCGATGCGCCCCGCTTGCGCGTACTGCCGCAGCAGCAGGCCGCCGACGAGAAAGCCGCTCAATGTGAAGAACAGGTTCACACCCTCTCGGCCGAAATGCTTGAGCGGATATTCGATGACCGAGACGAACGTGGCGCCCGTGGCGACCGAATGGAAGTGAAACCCCATCACCGCGATGATCGCGATCCCGCGCAAGAAATCGAGTTCGACCGTACGATTACGCACGCGCGCGTCTTCCCCGCCAAACAGTCTCATGTTGTTCTCCCGCGTCCCGCCTCGCCCGACGGCTCCGAGTTCCGATAGTCGGCCGCGGCGCGCGTCTTCGTCCGCCAAAATCTAGCCGCGCACGCCGTCCTAATCCGCCTAGACCTTGTCGATAGAACGCTAGGCGCGCGCGTTGGCGCCGCCACGCGCGCGGCGCATGATGAACCGTAGGCGATTCGCTCACGGCGAGCTTCGGTCCCGTGCCGCATGCGCCGCGATGGCTGGGTCCGCCACGCTTCACGATTCGCGTTCGCCGCGGCGAACATACAGGCGCCGGCCATGAGCGCCAAGGGGAAAAGCGGTGAAACGAAACGGCTACGCGACGTTCTGGATGACCCTGTTCCTGCTGCCGCTCGCATTCGACTACAAGACCGCGGACGACCACGCGAGCCATCTCGCGCAATATCTGCTCGTCGCGCCGACGCTGGCCGCGGGCGGCCTGCTGCTGCTCATCGCACCGGCCGCCGCGGCACGCACGACGCTGCAGCGCTTGGTTTCGCTGGCGCTGCTGCTCGCGATACCGGGCAGTCTCGTCGCGCAGCTGATCAACGACAACGACGTCAACAACTATCTGCGCGTGCTGCTGCCGTTCGCGCTGTTCTTCATCGGGTATCACGTCGCGTGCCGCGGCTGGGACGCGCGGCGCACCGAACAGATCGAACGCGCGGTGTTCTGGTCGAGCGTGGTGTGCTTCGTGTTCTCGTTCTGCTTCGGGCTCGCGACCGTGCACGGCCTCGACAATCTGCGCTTCAGGATCATTTCGCCGACGTTTCTCGGCCTGCAAGGCATCCTGCTGCACGAGTTCGTGATCGCCAAGCGCGTGCGCGTGCTGACCGCCGCGCTGTTCGCGGCCATGCTCGTCGCCGAACTGCTGAGCGTGACGCGCAGCCTGCTGATCGGCACGCTGCTGCTGCTCGCGCTCGCGACGTGGATGGCCGCGCCGTCGCTCTCGCACCTCGTGCGCTCGGCCGCGCGCGCGCTCGCGATCGGCATCGTCCTGGCCGGCCTCGCGTTCGCGGCGAGTTCGGTGGTGCCCGGCGTCACCGATCATTGGACGCAGCGCATCTTCGCGTCGAAGGCAACCGAATCGGGCCGCGACCCGACGACCATCACGCGGCTCGCCGAGATGAAGGATCAATACGACCAGGTCACGTCGTCCGCCGAATCGATCCTGTTCGGCGAAGGGTACGGCCATTACTACCGCTTCTCGCCGTCGTATCTGCCCGATCTCGCGGGCCAGTTCAGCGACGAGGATTTCTATGCGGTCCACGAATGGTTCCCGGGCCATAACTTCTGGGTCTATCAGTTCTTCGCGGGCGGCCTCGTGTTCGGCGTCGGCCTGCCGCTCGCGCTGCTCGGCGCGCTCGCGGTGTGCGCGTTTTCCTACCGGCGCTGGCGCGCGAAAGCGCCCGATGCGCCGTATCTGCCCGTGCTCGGGCGCGCGATTCTGCTGGTCGCGTCGCTGCCTGCCACGTCGATCGGCGGCAATCCGCTCGGCTCGCGCTATTCGGGCGTGATCTACGGCGTGGGCCTCGGCTTGATGGTCGCGGCCTACGGGCGCGTGCTCTACGCGACGCATACGGC
>CAUPOD010000485.1:0-2633 GCA_963512745.1 uncultured Burkholderia sp.
CTTCGGGGAAGTGCCGGCCGACCGACGCGTTGATCGCCTTGGCCGATGCGAGATCGTGGCCGAGCGGCTTCTCGAGCACGACGCGCGCGCGGTCGTCGATGAGTCCGCTCGCGGCCAGGTTGTCGCACACGGCCTCGAACAGGCTCGGCGCGGTGGCCAGATAGAACACGCGCTGCGCGCCGTCGCGCATTTTCGCGGCGAGGTGCGCGTAGCTCGCGGGCACGCCGATATCGACGCACGCGTACTCGAAGCACGACAGGAAACTGTCCCACGCTTCGGGCGTCAGCGCATGTTGGTCGATGAACGGCCGCGAATCTTTTTCGACGAATTCCAGATAGCGCTCGCGCGACCAGTCGCCGCGGCCCACGCCGATGATGCGCGTGTCGGCGGGCAGGCTGCCGTGCAGATGCGCCATGTAGAGCGCGGGCAGCAGCTTGCGCGCCGACAGATCCCCGGCGCCGCCGAAAATCACGAGATCGAGCGGGGACTCGGCAGGCGAGTGGGAGGCAAACGAAGTCATGGCAGGCATTCCTCTTACATTGCGATCGAATGGGGCTGGCCGGCACTGGAAAAGCGCTGCGGCATCAGCGTCGATTGTAATTAAATAACGGTGATTTAATTATGTCGGTGCGGCTTTGCAACGGTTGCCGTCCAATTGGACGGCCGGCCGTGCGGCCGCGGTTTTAGAACGGTACGTACGACGTTTCGGGTGCGCCTAAATGCGCGCCGCGCAGGATGCTCGTGCGCGGCGAGAAATTGAAGAACATCGGCAGGGTGGCCGCGCCGATCGCGCCCGCGTCGGGGCCGAACGAACCGCGGATGAATTCGGGCAGGCCGCGCGCTTCGGGCGTGATCGCGGCGAGCGCGCGCTCGAGGCGCACGATGATGGTGTCGAGGAACGCGCCGCGGATGTCGGCGTCGATCACGACCGCGGGCGAATCGACGATCGACAGCACGGAGCGCAGCGCGCCGGCCAACGCGTCCACGCAATCGTCGATCCACTCGTCCACGGCGGGCACGTTGCGCGCGATGCAGCGCTCGATGTCGGCGCGCGTCGCGACCGTTTCGCCGCTGTGGCGCAAATGACGGATCAGCGTGCTCAGCGACGTGCGGCTCAACAGGATGTCCCACGCGCCGTGCGCGGGCGGGGCCGAGCGGAGCTTGCTCGGCTCCACCGGCATCACCGCGAAGTCGCCGGCATTGCCCGTGCGGCCGCGGAAGCAGTCGCCGTCGACGGCGAGACCGCCGCCGATCACGGGCCCGATGAACAGATAGACGAAGTCGTCGCGCTCGCGGCCGCAGCCGTAGAACAGCTCGGCGATCGCGGCGGCGTTGCCGTCGTTCTCGCCGAACACGGGCGGGTCGATCGCATCCGCGAGCAGGGCCGCGAAATCCACCTCGGCCCACGCCTTGAACGCTTCGGCCGGCAAATCGAGCTCCTTGAGCCAACTGCCCATGTTGAACGGCTGCGCCACGCCGACACCCGCGAGCCGGTGCCGGTCTTCCTTGGGCAGCAATTCGACGAGCTTGGCGATGTCGTTCTTGACGAGTTTCAGCACGGCATCGGGGTCCGGCAACTGGATTTCGTGGGACTGTCCGCCGAGCATCTCGCCGCCGAAATTGACGAGCACGACCTCGACGCGCATGCGGTCGAGCCGCACGCCGATGCCGTATGCGCCGCGCGGGTTCAGGCGGATCAGCGAGGCGGGCTGGCCGCGCTGGCCGAGCACTTTCTGGCCCGTCGATTCGATCAGGTCGGCCTCGGCCAGCGCGGCGATGATCTCGCCCACGGCCGTGTTCGTGAGGTTCGCCATGCGCGCGAGGTCTGCCTTGGACGCGGTGCCCGCGCGGCGCAGCGCGCGCAGCAGCAGCCGCTCGTTGTAGCGGCGGAGGTTCACGGAATTGCTTCCCTGTCCGGTGGCTTGCCTCTTGATCATGCGGTTCCCCAAGGCCACGCGCGGTACCGCGCCGGAGGCCTCATTCTTACGGTTGCGCCATTCTATCCAAACGGCTTTTTTACCTTGCTGCGGCCGGCCGTGCGCGCGTCAAACCGGCAGCGCTTCGGCCTCGATGCGATATGCGATTTCCACGGGCGTACGCGGATCGAGTTCGAGCGCGGTCGCCACGCCGCGCGCCTGGATCGGATTCGGCGCGAGCGAAGTCGTGCAGCCGAGTTCGAACGCGGCGGCCACGGGTTCCACGCCGACGCATAGATTGCGCCCGTTCCACGGCGCGTATCGGCGTCCACGGTTGCTGATCCACAGCAGCAGCGACGGCAGCTGCCGCGCGTCCCACGTGAGCCGGTAGCGCGCGCCGCGCGCCGCGTCGGTCAGCACCACGCGCCCGTCGCAGCCGCACAGCTGCAGAATTTCCTCGGTCGCGTAGTCGAGCGGCAGACGGTCGAACGCGCCCGTGCCGCCGTTCGCCAGCGGCACGCGGTCCAGCGCTTCGAACACGGCGCCCGTGAGCGCGCTCGATACGCCCGGCTCCGGGCCGCCCGGGTGCACAATGCCGAAGCGGAACGCGCAGGCCTCGATGCGCAGCCCGCCTGCGAACGGCGGCAGCGCGAAATTCGGATGCAGGCCGAGCGGGCGGCGGACGGCGCGGCGCGCATGGATGCGCAGCACGAACTC
>CAUPOD010000486.1:0-2632 GCA_963512745.1 uncultured Burkholderia sp.
GAGCAGTTCGATCACGCCGAGCGCGAGCAGCATGACCGCCTCGCACAGAATGCTGAACGCATAGACGCGCCGCACGCCGCGCCGGCGGCCGAGATCGGTCCATAGCGTGGCGGCTAGCGCGCCGACGATGAACGACACCGGCAGCGTCAAGTACACGATGCCTTGCAAGAGATCACCGAGCGCGAACTTGTCGGCGCCGGCCGAGAAATTGCCGGTCATGTTGGCCGCGAAGTAGCCGAGCGAATAGAACGCGGCCGAGTTCAGCGCGCCCGCGACGAACGCGAGGCTGTACCCCAAGCGGCGGTCGAGATGCGCATGACGATGAGAACCGAAACGGAGCAGCATGATGGGCGCGGCGGCCTGCGTGTGGACCGCCCGCGGCCGCGGCGCCGGCAAAGGACGCGGCCGGAGCGGCGGAACCTGAGCGTATCCGCCGGCGTATGCAAAACCTGGCGGAAAGCAGCCGGAGTCGAACCGACCAAGCACGGTCTAACCGCACTTACTGGGTTTGAAGCCCAGCCGCACCACCGGATGCGCATGCCTTCCTTGGTAAAACTAACGAGCGCGAGCGCGCATCGAACCGCAATTCGCTAATGCGTTACTGCGTTACTGCACTACTGCGCGCCGAACCACTTACCGTCGGTCCGCAAGCGCCGCAGGTCGCGGTGGAAGCGAGTATACCCAAGCCGGTCGAAAAATTCGAGCAGTTGGATCGCGCGCTTGCGCCCCAACCCGCTCGCGTCGCGGAACGTCGCGGCCTCGAGCGCGCCGCCGTGCGCATCGGTCAGCCGCGCGATCAGCGCGGCCGCTTCCTCGATCACCTGGCGGTCGTAAAACAGATCGCGCACCACCTGATGCAGCTCGCCGCGCCGCGCGAGCTTGCGCAGCAGCGTGCGCACGCGCTCCTCGGGCAGCCCTGTGGTCTTCGCCAGATCGCGCACCCACGGCGGATCGAAGCGGCCCGCAGCGATCAGCGGCAGCAACAGCCGCGCATGCGCCTCGTCCTGCGCGTCGAACTGCACCGCATGCTCGGGCAGATGCAGCCACGGCCCGTTACGCGCGATCTCGCCCGCCGCGAGCATCGCATCGATCAGCGCGCGCCACAACCCGTCGCCGGCGAGCGGCACGGCCATGCGGCGCAGGCGGCCCGTGTCGGGCCCCTGCTCGTCCGGCATGCGCTCGTGAAACGTGCGCAGCGTGTCGAGCACGCGTGCGCGCAGCGTATTCCAATGCGTGCGCGACACGAACAGCAGATCGTCGCGCCGCGCGCTCTGTGCGATGCGCTGCGTGTCGGCCGGCAGCGGCAGACCATCCACGGGCCGCCCCGTCAAATGCATGAGGCGCAGCGCGCTCAAGCCGAGCGGCGCCGCTTCGAGCAGGCCGTCGAGCCGGTTCTCGTCGAGCCACGCGACGATCGCATCGAGCCAGGCGCGGCGCGCGGGCGTGCGGCGCTTGCGCTCGGGCCCGAACGGATCGAGCACGTGGCCGCCGCCCACGGTGCGCGTGGCCTGCGGATTGCGCACGATCAGGCGGTCGCCCGGCACCGCGAACACAGGTTCGTCGAACACCAGCTGCACGCGTGCGGTCTGCCCCGGCTGCAGCGTATCGCCGTCGAGCAGCGCGACGTGCGCGACGCGGTGCAGCGTGCCCAGATGCACGTGCAGCGGCGCCCAATGCGCGAGCGTGAGCCCGGCATCGTCGAGCAGCGTGAGTTCCGTATCGAGGCGCGGCGACAGCGTCGCGAGCCGCGCATCGGCGAGCGTGTCGCCGCGCGTCAGCGCATCCTTGTCGGTGCCGGCCAGGTTCAGCGCGCAGCGCTCGCCCGCGCGGCCCGCTTCCGCGGCACGCTGCTGCGCATGAATACTGCGCACGCGCACGGGTTCGCCGGTGCGCATCACGGCCAGCGTCTCGCCGGTCTGCACGCGGCCCGCGAACGCAGTGCCCGTCGCCACCGTGCCCTGACCCGGCAGCGTGAACACGCGGTCCACGGCGAGGCGGAACAGACCGTCGTCGCGCCGCGCGTGCCAGGCCATCGCCTGCTCGCGCAGGTACGCGTTCAACGCGGCCGTGCCGGGATCGTCCGCCACGTTGGCGCTCGTCTCGAACAGCGGCGCGTCGGCGAGCGGCGAGCCTTGCAGCCAAGCGCGAATCTCGTCGCGCACCTCGGCGAGACGCGCCGGTTCGACCTTGTCGCATTTGCTCAGCGCGACCGCGCCGTGCGTGACGCCGAGCAGCGCGAGAATCGCCAGATGCTCGCGCGTTTGCGGCATCACGCCGTCGTCGGCGGCAATCACGAGCAGCGCGAAATCGATGCCGCACGCGCCCGCAGCCATCGTATGCACGAGCTTCTCGTGGCCCGGCACGTCGATCAGGCCGAGCACGTCGCCGTTGTCGAGCGGCGTGTACGCATAGCCGAGTTCGATCGAAATGCCGCGCGCCTTTTCTTCCTTCAGGCGGTCGGTATCGACGCCCGTGAGCCCGCGCACCAGCGTCGTCTTGCCGTGGTCGATGTGTCCCGCTGTACCGACGATCATGCCGCCACCTCCGTCTCGCCCGCGCATTGCGCGACGAACACCGCTTCGTCGGCGGCCTCGAGGCAGCGCAGGTCCAGCCACAGCGCACCGTCCGCGAT
>CAUPOD010000487.1:0-2620 GCA_963512745.1 uncultured Burkholderia sp.
CCGCCTGCTCGTTCTGATGGATCTGCCCGATCAGGATCAGCGTGTTGCGCATCAGGATGCCCGACAGCGCAATGAGGCCGACGAGCGCGTTGATACCGAATGGCTGCCGAAACAGGATCAGCGTCGGCACCACGCCGATCAGGCCGAGAGGGCTCGTCAGGAACACCATCACCATCGCGGAAATCGAGCGCACCTGGAAGATGATGATGATCAGCGTCACAGCCAGCATGATCGGGAACAGCGGCAACATCGCCTGCGTCGCCTTGCCGGATTCCTCGATGGAGCCGGCCTCCTCGATGCGATAGCCGCTCGGGAGCGTGGCAATGATCGGCTGAAGCTGCTTGGTGATCGCCGTCGAGACGTCAGGCGGCTGCAGACCCTCGGCGATATCGCCGCGCACCGTGATCGTGGGCACGCGATCCCGCCAGCGCATGATCGGCTCCTCCATCCGCACCTCGACCTTACCGACCTGCGATAACGGGATGCGCTGACCGTTGGCGCCGACCAGCGTGAAATCGCCGAGACGCGCGGGATCCAGCCGCACATCGCCGGCCGAGCGCGCGATGACCTGTACGGTCCGAATATCCTCGCGCACGGCGGTGACGGGCACGCCGGTGAGCAGGAACTGCAGTTGTTGCGCGACGGCGCTGGATGTCAGTCCCACCGCCTGCAGACGGTCCTGCTGCAACGTGAAGTGCAGTGTCGGCGCGCGCGTGCCCCAGTCGGCATTGACCGTGCGCATCATCGGGCTACCGTCCATCACCCGCTGAACTTCGGCGGCAATGCCACGCAGCTTGTCGGGATCCGGGCCGGTGACCCGATAGGCCACCGGGAACGGCGAATACGGCCCGAACACGAGCTGCGTGACGCGCACGCGCGCTTCCGGCGCGAGACCGCCGGCGATGGCCTGACGCAGCCGCTGCTTCAGTGCGTCGCGCTCTTCCTGGCTGTCCGTGCGGATCACGATCTTCGCGAACGACGGATCGGGTAGCTCCGGCCCCATCGCCAGATAGAAGCGCGGTGCGCCCTGGCCGACGTACGCGGTGACGATTCTCGCTTCCTTTTGCTTCGCGAGCCACGTCTCGACTTTCGATGTGACGGCGTTGGTCTGCGAGATCGACGTGCCGTACGGCATCTGCACTTCGACGAGCACTTCGGGACGATCGGAAATCGGGAAGAACTGTTTCTTGACGACCGCCATGCCGAGAATGGCCAGCACGAACAGGCCGACGACCGAACCGGCGACGAGCCATTTGCGCGCGATCACACGCGTCAGCAGCCGACGAAAGCGGTTGTAGCGTGGCGTGTCGTAGATCGCATCGTGACCGCCCTCGACCTTCTTGAAATCGGGCAGCATCTTCACGCCGAGGTACGGCGTGAAGACCACCGCGACGACCCACGATGCGATCAGCGCGATACCGACGATCCAGAACATGTTGCTGGTGTATTCGCCGGCGGTCGAGCGCGCGAAACCGTTGGGCATGAAGCCGACCGCGGTGATCAGGGTGCCCGACAGCATCGGCGCGGCCGTATGGCTCCACGCGTAAGCGGATGCGGCCACGCGGTCGTAGCCCTCCTCCATCTTCACGACCATCATTTCGATCGCGATGATCGCATCGTCGACCAGCAGGCCGAGCGCGAGTATCAGCGAGCCAAGCGTGATCCGGTCGAAATTCTTGCCGGTCGCGGCCATCACGACGAACACCACCGCGAGCGTCAGCGGGACGGCCGCGGCCACGACGAGGCCCACGCGCCAGCCCATGCTGACGAAGCTCACCAGCATGACCACCAGCAGCGCGGCGAAGAACTTGACCATGAACTCGCCGACCGCCGCATGAATGTTGACGGCCTGATCGGTAACTTTGGTCAGGCTCATGCCGAGCGGCAGCGCCGCGTTGACCGCGCGGACTTCGCTGTCCAGCGCCTTGCCGAGCTCGAGCCCGTTCCAGCCGTCGCGCATCACGATGCCCAGCAACAGCGCCGGTTCGCCGTTGTTGCGGATCATGAACGTCGCCGGATCTTCGTAGCCGCGCTCGACGGTGGCGATGTCGGACAACTTCAGCGTACGGCCTTGCACGACGACCGGCGTGTCGCGGATCTTCTGGAGCTTGTCGAAGGCGCCGTCCAGCCGGATGAACACCTCGGGCCCGCGCGTCTCGACGGATCCCGCCGGCGTCAGCGCATTCTGGCCGTTCAGCGCCGCGAATACGTCTTGCGGGCTGACGCCGAGCGTCGCCAGTCGATCGTGCGAAAACTGCACGTAGATGCGCTCGGCCTGCTCGCCAATGATGTTGACCTTCTTTACGCCCGGCACATGCAGCAGCCGCTGGCGCAGCGCTTCCGCGTCGCGCACGAGCAGGCGCTGCGGCTCGCCCTTGGCCTTCAGCGCGAAGAGCGCGAAGGTGACATCCGCATATTCGTCGTTGACCATCGGCCCGATCACGCCTGCGGGAAGATTGGCTGCCTCGTCACCGATCTTTTTCCGCGCCTGATAGAACTCCTCCTGCACTTCCGACGGCGGTGTGCTGTCGAGCAGCGTCAATGTCGTGAAAGCCAAACCGGGGCGCGTATAGGTCTCGGTCCGGTCGTACCAGCGCAACTCCTGCATGCGCTTTTCGAT
>CAUPOD010000488.1:0-2618 GCA_963512745.1 uncultured Burkholderia sp.
GAGCAGGAACGTGGCGGAGATTGCGAGCAGGCGTGACGTGAAGTTCATGGGCGAATCGGGCTCCGTGAAGATCCCGAAGCATAGCCGGATTCCCGCGCCCGATATATACGACAAAATACCAGGTGGCCGATCGGCTAGAGGCAAGCGGAAGAGGGCATTTAGATGCACGAAAATTGCGGGCGCACGTATCGCCGGGCGCGTTTCGTGAATCAGGCTGTGCGCGGCCCCTCGGGCGCGATCACGATCGGCACTTCGATTTCCACTGCGACAATTATCTCGGCCTCCGCTTCCGCTTCGACTGCTGCCGGCAGCACCGACTTCAGCGTCAGCGCGCCGCTCGCGAGCGCGCGCTTGTCGCGCGGCTTCAGGCGCTTGACCCAATACTCGGCGCTCGACGCGCTGGCGCGGTCGGCCAGCTCGAACGACACCAGCACCCGCAGCGGTTTGTGCGAACGCGTATAACGCGCGCCGAGCCCCGCCGCGTGCTGTTCGAAGCGCGCGCTCACGTCGGTCGTGATGCCCGTGTAGATGCTGCCGCCCGCGCATTCGATCAGATACAGATGCCAGCCCATGTCAGCGCGCTCCAGGCTCGCGCGCGCCGCTCTTGAACGGATCGTGCTCGCGCAGCTCGTCGACGTAGCCGTGCAGATGCTGCGTCTCGCGTTCGAGAAAGCGCCCGACCGCATCGGCGAACGCCGGATGCGCGAGCCAATGTGCCGAATGGGTAACGGTCGGCAGAAAGCCGCGCGCGAGCTTATGCTCTCCCTGCGCGCCGCCCTCGAAGCGATCGAGCCTGGCGTCGATGCAGAAGTCGAGCAGCTGGTAGTACGCGGTCTCGAAGTGCAGGCACGGCACCGTGTCGAGCGCGCCCCAATAGCGGCCGTACAGCGTGCCGCCGCCGTCGGGGCCGCGCTGATAGACGGCCAGCGCGCTCGCGATCGGCTGGCCCGCGCGCTCGGCGATCACGAGCAGCAGGTTGTCGGGCATGGTCGCGCCGATCTCGCGGAAGAACGCGAGGTTCAGGTAGGGCGTCGAGTGATGCTCGCGGTAGGTCTGCCGGTAGCAGCGCGCGAAAAAGCGCCAGTCGTCGTCGCTCGCCTGCGCGCCCGGCACGCGCCGGAACGTGACGCCCGCGTCGCGCACGCGGCGGCGCTCGGCGCGGATGTTCTTGCGTTTCTTCTGTTCGAGCGTCGCGAGGAAATCGTCGAAATCGCGGTAACCGCGGTTTTCCCAGTGAAACTGCACGCTCTCGCGCCGCATCATGCCGAGTTCGCCGAGCAGATCGGCCTCGGCCGCGGTCGGGAACAGCACGTGCAGCGACGATACCTCGCTCTGCTCGGCCAGCACGAGCAGGTCCGCGGCGAGCTGGCGGCGCGCCGCGTCGTCGGCCGCGAGCAGGCGGCTGCCCTGCACGGGCGTGAACGGCACCGCGCAGACAAGTTTCGGATAGTAGGGCACGCCATTGCGGTGATACGCATCGGCCCATGCCCAGTCGAACACGTATTCGCCGTACGAGTGGTCCTTCAGATAGACGGGCGCGGCCGCGGCGAGCGTGCCGTCGGGGCGGCTCAGCGTGACGAAACGCGGCGCCCAGCCCGTCGCCTCGACGGCGCTGCCCGAGCGCTGCAGCGCGCTCAGGAACGCATGCGAGAGAAACGGCGTGGGTTCCGCGCTGCGTGCGAGCAGGGCGTCCCACTCGCGCGCCTCGACTTCGAGCGGTGAGGAGAGAAGGCCCATGCGATAATCGATGCGTTCGTGTTGCAAGCGTCGTGATCCGTTATGAAGACTCGTATTGCTCTGGCTCAAATCAATGTCACCGTCGGCGATTTCGCCGGCAACGCCGCGCGCATCGTCGATGCCGCGCGTGCCGCGCATGCCGACGGCGCGCAGCTGCTGATCACCCCGGAACTGGCGCTGTCCGGCTATCCGCCCGAGGATCTGCTGCTGCGTCCCGCGTTCTACAGCGCGTCGGATGCGGCGCTGGCCGAGCTCGCCGCGCAATTGCGTCCGTTCGAGGGCCTCGCGGTGCTGGTCGGCCATCCGTGGCGCGCAGGTGCCGATGGTAATGCAAACCGGCCGATCGGTCGCGACGTGCCGCCCGTCGACACCTATAACGCCGCGTCGCTGGTCGTCGGCGGCGCGGTGGTCGGCACCGCGCTCAAGCAGGAACTGCCGAACAGCGACGTGTTCGACGAGCGCCGCTACTTCGCGAGCGGCGCGGAGCCGTTCGTGTTCGAGCTGAACGGCGTCAAGTACGGCGTCGTGATCTGCGAGGACGCGTGGCATCCGCGCGCCGCGCAGCTGGCCAAGCAGGCCGGCGCGCAGGTGCTGATCGTGCCGAACGGCTCGCCGTTCCACATGAACAAGGAGGCCGTGCGCCGCGATATCGTGCGTGCGCGCACGCGCGAAACGGGCCTGCCCGCGATCTACGTGAACCTCGTCGGCGGCCAGGACGAACTCGTGTTCGACGGCGGCTCGTTCGTGCTCGACGCCGACGGCGCGCTGGTCGCGCGCATGCCGCAGTTCGAAACGGGCCACGCGATCGTCGAATTCGACGGCGCGCGCCCGCTGCCCGGCGCGATCGCGCCCGAACTGCCGGTCGAGGCGCAGGTGTATCG
>CAUPOD010000489.1:0-2613 GCA_963512745.1 uncultured Burkholderia sp.
GCGCTGGCCGCCGCACCGCTGGCGGGTGCTTCGCCGGCTGCCGCGCCGCTCGCCTCGGCGGCATGCGCGCCCACCGGCGACGCCAACGCCTTGAATCCGGCGGCGATCTTGACCGGCTGCCCGGCATCGCCGATCACGGGCGAATTGATCGGCGCCGTGGCCGAGGCCGCGAGCGCGACCGCGGCCGCTTCGTTGGCGGGATTCTGGCGCTGGGTCAGATAGAAATCGAGCACGCGGCGCGCGATCGGACCCGCGGCCTGCGCGCCCCAGCCGCCGTTTTCGACGACGAGCGCGATCGCGATCTGCGGATCGTCGGCCGGCGCATACGCGATGAAGAGCGCGTGGTCGCGCAGATGCGCGGCGACTTGGCCGCCATGGTAGTCGGCGCCCTGCAGCGAGTAGACCTGCGCGGTGCCGGTCTTGCCGGCGGCAATGTACGGCACGCCGCGGAACACCGAATACGCGGTGCCGGACGGGTTGTTGATCACGTTGATCATGCCGCGCTTGACCACGTCGATATCGGCCTGGCGCAGCGGGATCACGGCGCTCTGGCTCGGCACCGTCAGCGTTTCGTGGTGCGTGATCGGATCCTCGATGGACTTGACCAGGTGCGGCTTCATGACGACGCCGTTGTTGGCGAGCGTCGCGGTCGCGTGCGCGAGCTGCAGGATCGTGAACGCGTTGTAGCCCTGGCCGATCCCGAGGCTGATGGTTTCGCCGTCGTACCAGCGTTGCAGCGCGGCCTTCTTGAAGGTCTTGCGCTTCCAATCGGGCGACGGCAGCACGCCGCGCGCCTCGCCTTGGACGTCGATGCCCGTGATCTGGCCGAAACCGAACGGCGCCATGAAGTTCGCGATCGCCGTGACGCCGAGATCGTGCGCGAGCATGTAGAAGTAGGTGTCGTTCGACACCATGATCGCGCGGTTCATGTCCACCCAGCCCTGGCCCGAACGCACGTCGTTGCGGAATGTGTGGCCGCCGAACGTATAGAAGCCCGGATCCTGGAAGCCCCAGCCCGGCGTGCGCTTGCCGAGCGTGAGGCCCGCCAGCGCCATGAACGGCTTGTAGGTCGAGCCGGGCGGGTAGGTGCCGCGCAGCGGGCGGTTCAGCAGCGGCTTCTCGGGCGAGTTGTTGAGGTCGTCCCAGGTCTGCTGGTCGATGCCGTCGACAAACGAGTTCGGATCGAAACTCGGCGCCGAGACGAACGCGAGCACGTCGCCCGTCTTCGGTTCGATCGCGACGAGCGCGCCCTTCTGGCCCGCGAACGCCTGCTCGGCGACCTGCTGCAGGCCGATGTCGATCGACAGCACGAGGTTGTCGCCGGCCGTCGCCTGCGTGCGCGACAGCGTGCGCACGGGCCGGCCGCCGGCCGTGACCTCGACTTCCTCGAAGCCCGTGATGCCGTGCAGCTGGGTTTCGTAGCTCTGCTCGACGCCGATCTTGCCGATGTAGTCGGTGCCCTTGTAGTTGTTGGCGTCCTTGCGCGGATCGTAGTTGTCGGGATCGCTGTCGTTCTCGTCGCTCATCGCGTCGATGCGGTCCTGATCGGCCTGCGAGATGCGGCCGATGTAGCCGATCACGTGCGCGGCCGTCGTGCCGAGCGGGTACTGGCGGAACAGGCGCGCGGACACCTCGACGCCGGGGAAGCGCCAGCGCTGCGCGGTGAAGCGCGCGACTTCGTCGTCGGTCAGGCGCGTTTTGATCGGCAGGCTCTCGAAGTGTTTCGAATCCTCGAGCAGCTTCTTGAAGCGGCGCCGGTCGCGCAGGTCGATCGGCACGATCTGGCTCAGCGCGTTGATGGTGTTGTCTAAGGTGTCGGTGAGCTTGGACGGCGTGATTTCGAGCGTGTAGGCCGAGTAGTTCTTGGCCAACACGACGCCGTTGCGGTCGAGGATCAGGCCGCGGTTCGGCACGATCGGCGCGACCGAGATGCGGTTCTCGTCGGCCTGCAGCGCGTACTTGCCGTGCTGCCAGACCTGCAGGTACAGGAAGCGCGTGATCAGCAGCCCGAAGCAGACGAACACGAACAACGCCGCGAGCGCCACGCGCAAGCGCAGCGTCGACATCTGCTGCTGGGTATCCTTGAATTCGGTCATGCCGCTCGCCGCGCGTCAGATCGGCCGCGTGTCGTCCCGGTCCACCGGGCGACGTTGCGGCATCAGCAGCAGATGGTTGGCGACCGGCCACAGCGCGGCTTCGACCACGCCGTCGATGAAGTAGCTCCAGCCTGGAAACGCGGCGCCCATCACGAGGCGCACGACGAACGGCACGATCTGCGCGAGCATCAGCAGCGGCGCGACATAGACGATCTGCACGCCGAGCGGCATCCACAGCACGCGCCGGTGGATCGTGATCGCGCCGAACGACAGCAGCGTATAGGCGAGCGCGTGCTCGCCGAGCAGGCTCGCGTCGTGCACGTCCATCAGGATGCCGAGCACGAACGCGATGCCCATGCCGACCTTGCGCGGCTGATGGATGTTCCAGAACAGCAGTACCAGGGCCACGAAATCGGGAATGCCGGGCAGATGGCCGAACGGAATCAGGTTCAGCAGGAACGCGAAGGTCAGGCTGAAGACGATGAAGTACGGATTGACCGGCTGGAGGATGTATTGC
>CAUPOD010000490.1:0-2606 GCA_963512745.1 uncultured Burkholderia sp.
GCGCTGGCCGGCGCGCACTGGCTGCGCACCGGCGAAGGCCGTTCCGACGGACAGACCCTGCGCGGCAAGGCGCCCTTCGTGGCCGCGCGGCATGCGCGCGCGGCCGGCGTGACGGCCAGCCTGCTGTCGGGCGCGGTCGAGGGCGCCGCGCTCGCGCCGCTGGCCGCGTATTTCACGCACGGCGCGTTCTCGATCGCGCCGTGTCCGATCGCGCTGGCAACCGCCGTCGCCGACGCGGCCCGGCTGCTGAGCGATGCCGCGGAGCAACTGACGCGGCTGCGCTTCGGCAACGCCTGAGCCGCCTCTCCCCTGCGCTTCGCGCCACACCCCGCGCCGCGGTTGACCGCGCCCGCCGATACGGCAACAATCGGGGACACTCACCTTTTCGGCGATCCGCGCTATGACAGGCAGCAAAGCAGACAGCAAAGCCCCCTCGCTCGACGAGCTGCTGACTTATCGCATGCACGCGCTGCACAAGCTGACCGATCGCGGGATCGGCGAGCGCTACCTGGCCAAGACAGGCATGTCGCTGCCCGAAGCGCGCGTGATCATGGCGGTCGGCGCGTTCGGGCCGTTCTCGATCATGGATCTGGCGCGCCACGCGAACCTCGACAAGAGCCAAGCCAGCCGCGCCGCGGACGCGCTCATCAAGCGCGGCATCCTCGCGCGCGCGACGAGCGCCGAGGACGGCCGCGTGGTGCTCGTGTCGCTGACGCCCGAAGGCCGGGCGCTGCACCGCAAGCTGCTGCCGCTCGCGCGCAAATGGAACGAAGAGCTGCAAGCGTGCCTCAGCGAAAGCGAACGAGCCGCGCTGAACCGCGCGCTCGACAAGGTGATCGCGAACGCGCGCACGCTGATCGAATAGCGGATGGCGCGAGACCGAATCGGCGCGGCGAATAAGCGTGGAATTGAACGTACAGATCGGTTAGAATCTCGCCCTTGCGTTTTGTCGCGGCGGTCCGGGTCACCCTCGGGTCCATGCGGCGCCGTCCGCAGCGGGGCCTAGCGCCGCTGATGCGCCTCCCGGGCGCAATGTGCGGTTCGCGCGTGAGTGGCGAAATTGGTAGACGCACCAGGTTTAGGTCCTGACGCCAGCAATGGCGTGCCGGTTCGAGTCCGGCCTCACGCACCACCCCGATCCCTGCGATCCCCCGTTGTCCCGCGGCCGGAATCGGCTTCGGCTCCGACTGCCCGCTTATCCCCTTTCCCGGTTTTCTCTCTCGCGCTCGCGGGACGGACGTCCATGCGGATTTGAGCGACAATACCCGCGCCTTTCAAGCCAGCTTCCTGTTTCCGCCGCCCGTGAATTTCGACGACTACTGCCAGCAAAAAGCCGCGCCGCCCGGTTCCAGCGCCTACTACGCGCTGCGCCGCGCGCCCTACGCCCAGCAGCCGCTGCTGACGGCGCTCTTCGCGCTGCGCCGCGAGCTCGAGGAAACGGTCCACGAGATCCACGATCCGAGCGTCGCGCGCACCAAGCTTGCGTGGTGGAAACAAGAATTGGGCGCGCTCGCGGCCGGGCACCCGACCCATCCCGTGACGCGTGCGCTGGCCGCCCACCACCCCGCCATTGCCGAGGACGCGGCAGCGCTGCAGGCATTGGCCGATGCCTACGAGATCGACCTCGACCAGACGCGCTACCTCGACCTCCCGAACCTGCAACGCTATGCGGCGCAGACGGGCGGCAATTTCGCGGACCTCGTTGCGCGCGCGAGCGCGCGCCGCAATGGAACTGCATCGGTCTCATCGGCCGCAACAGTTGCATCGGCGCAATCCGATCCATCAGCCGCAGCCTCGTCCGCCCCCGCGCCAAACTGGGCGCAAGCCCTCGGCCAAGCGCTCGCGCTCGCGCAGGTGGTGACCGAGTTGGGCCAGCACGTGCGCCAAGGCCGCATCTACGTTCCGATCGACGAGTTGCAAAAGCACGAGGTCACGGCGGCCGACCTCATGAACGGCCGCTACAGCGAGCAGTACACCGCATTGATGACGGCTCAAGCCGATCGCGCGCGGCGCGCGCTGCAAGCGGCCCTGGCCGCGATTCCGGCCGATCAGCGGCGCGCGCAGCGGACCCTGATCGCACAAGGCAAGCTCGCGCTCGCGCTGCTCGACGAGATCGAACGCGACGGCTTCCAAATCCTGCATCAGCAGATCGCCCTGACACCGCTGCGCAAGCTCTGGATCAGCTGGCGCGCACGTTAAGGGCCTCCGGCATCCCCGGCTCACGCCCGCAACAACGGCAGCGTCTCGAAGCGCCCCTGCAGCACGCCAGCCGAATCCATTCCCCACCACGGTCCGAGCACCGTCGCATACAGCTGCCGGAAATCCACGGCCGACGCCAGGTTGCCGTTGCCGTCCAGCCGCGCGAGCGCGGGACGCTCGCCGTACAGACCGCCGCGCACGCGCCCGCCCATCACGAAATGCGGCGCGGCCGTGCCGTGGTCCGTGCCCTGGCTCTGGTTCTCGCGCACGCGCCGCCCGAACTCGGCGTAGGTCATGACGAACGTCGAATCCCAGCGGCCCATTTCGATCAGCGCCGCGCGCATCGCGACGAGGCCCTGCGCGAGCTGCCCCAGCAACGCGGCCTGCTGCCCGGGCTGGTTCTGATG
>CAUPOD010000491.1:0-2602 GCA_963512745.1 uncultured Burkholderia sp.
GAGCTCGATACCGCGGCCGGCGCGCTCGAAGCCGAACTCGACCGCGAGACGTGGCGCGCGCTCGCGCTCCAGGTCGGCGACGGCGCGACGGCGGTGCCGCGGGCCCTGCGCGTGTTTCCGGCCGCCTGACGGGGACGCCTGAAGGAGCCCGGCGAAAAATAACCCAATACCGAGGAAGAGATTCGATGAATTTTCAACAACTGCGCTTCGTGCGCGAGGCGGTCCGTCAGAACATGAATCTGACCGAGGTCGCGAACGTCCTGTACACCTCGCAGTCGGGGGTATCGAAACAGATCAAGGATCTCGAGGACGAACTCGGCGTCGACATCTTCGTGCGCCGCGGCAAGCGCCTGACCGGGCTGACCGAACCGGGACGCGCCGTGCACCAGCTGATCGAGCGCATGCTGCTAGATGCGGAAAACCTGCGCCGCGTCGCGCGCCAGTATGCCGATCAGGACAATGGCCATCTGGTGGTCGCCACCACCCACACGCAGGCGCGCTACGCGCTGCCCAAGGTGATCCGGCAGTTCACCGAGGTGTTTCCGCGCGTCCATCTGGCGCTGCGCCAGGGCAGCCCGCAGCAGATCGCGCAGATGATCCTGAATGGCGAAGCCGACATCGGCATCTCGACCGAAGCGCTCGACCGCTATCCCGATATCGTGACGTTCCCGTGCTATTCGTGGCATCACGTCGTGGTCGTGCCGAAGGGCCATCCGCTCGAGGGCCGCGGGCCGTTGACGCTCGAGGAAATCGCCGAATATCCGATCATCACCTACGACCAGGATTTCACGGGCCGCTCGCATATCGATCAGGCATTCGCGGCGGCCGGCGCGGTGCCGGACGTGGTGCTGACCGCGATCGACGCCGACGTGATCAAGACCTACGTCGAGCTCGGCATGGGTATCGGCGTGGTCGCGGCGATGGCCTACGATCCGAAGCGCGATATCGGGCTCGTGGCGCTCGATCAGACCCAGGAATTGTTCGAGGCCAGCACCACCCGCATCGGCCTGCGCAAGGGCGCGTTCCTGCGCGCCTACGCGTATCGGCTGATCGAGATGTTCGCGCCGCACCTGACCGAAAGCGAAATCGCGGCGCAGCTCAAGGACAAGGAATTGGTCTGAGGCGAATCCGCCGCGCGCGTCCAATTGCCTGAACGGCGTTTTTCCCTTAGCCTCTCGGGATTCCGGATGCCGCGCAGGGAGGCTGGCCGCGCGCTCCGACCGATCCAACCAGCTCGGTGCTTCGTTGCTTCGGCAAGCACTCGGGCGGCCGCCTCGCCCCCTTGAGGAGACCCCATGGAATCAGGCACCCGCCGCCGCTTCCTGACGGCCGCAGCCGCCTGTTTCGCGGGAGCGTCCGCGCCGTTGCCCGCGTGGGCGCAGGCACGGCGCCGGACCGTCGGGCTCGTGCTGAAGGCGCTCGACAGCCAGTTCTTCCAGCGCATGCTCGCGGGCGCGCAGGACTATCAGGCGCATGCCGCCGACCGCTTCAACCTCGTTACCGCCAGCGTCGGCGACGTGCTCGACAGCGCCGGGCAAACCCGCATCGTCGACCGCATGGTCGCGGACAAGGTCGGCGCGATCGTGATCTCGCCGGCCCATTCCGACGACATCATCCCGGCACTGCGCCGCGCGGTGGCTGCCGGCGTCATCGTCATCAACATCGACAACCGCCTCGATCCGGCCCAGCTCAAGCGCGCGGGCCTGATGGTGCCTTACGTGGGACCCGACAACCGCAAGGGCGCCGCCAAGGTCGGAGCCTATCTCGCGCAGCGGCTCGAGCCCGGCGATCCGGTCGCCGTGATCGAGGGCGCCGCGATCAACGACAATGCACGCCAGCGTACGGCCGGCTATCTCGACGCGATGAAAACCGCACGCGCGCGCGTCGTGGCGATCCGCTCCGGCAGTTGGACCGTCAACGGCGGCCGCCTGGCCGCCGCGGCGTTGCTCGCCCAGTATCCGAACCTGCAAGCGCTGCTGTGCGGCAACGATTACATGGCGATGGGCGCCGTGTCGGCGCTGCGCGCCGCCGGCCGGCGCGGCAAGGTATATGTGGTCGGCTACGACAACATCGATGCCGTGCGCCCGCTCCTCAAGCAAGGACTGATTTTGGCGACAGCCGATCAATACGCGGCCAAGCAGGCCGTGTTCGGCATCGATACGGCGCTCAAGGCGATCGAGGAATACCGTAGCCAGGCGGACCTCTCGCCGGACGTCGAAACCCCGGTGGACCTCGTCACGCGGGCCTGACTCCCGGCCCGACTTGACCGCGGCCCCCTCAAAGGGACATATTTAGTACGTATAGAATTTCGAAAAATTGCCGCTAACCGAGTGGCGGGCTGGCCCAAGCTCCGGAATCACCACAATTAGAAGAAGTTCAGGATAAGAATGGCGACCATCAAGGATGTAGCGGCGTTGGCGGGCGTTTCGTTCACCACCGTATCGCATGTATTGAACAACACTCGTCCTGTGTCGGGAGAAGCGCGCGCGCGCGTCGAGCAGGCGATCCTCAAGCTCAACTACGTGCCGTCGGCGGTAGCGCGCTCGCTCAAAGGACAGTCCACCACCTCGATCGGCCTGGTGGTGCCCAACAGTACTAACCC
>CAUPOD010000492.1:0-2600 GCA_963512745.1 uncultured Burkholderia sp.
GGGGGGCCGCGCCGCGGGGGGGGGGGGGGGGCCCCCCCCGGGCCGCCCGCGCGCGGCACCCCCCCCCCCCAGTCCTCCCAAGCTTGAACTGGCCGACGGTGTTAACAACAACAAAGCTGCGCCAGCAAAAACCCGCCCCCTACTTCACCGGTCCTTAAAAACCCGTCTTTTTAGGAGCAAGCCATGTTCGACATGAAGAACCTCGCCCGGCTGAAAATCCTGGACGAAAACGCGCCCGACGCCATAAAAAGCTTCTGGGCCTTCGATAAAGCCGCATTCGCCGAAGGCGCGCTCAGCGCGCAGCAAAAACAATTGATCGCAGTGGCCGTCGCGCTCACGACCCAATGCCCATACTGCATCGAGATCCACCGCAAAGCCGCACGCGATGCAGGCGCCACCGACGCCCAACTGGCCGAAGCCGCAATGGTAGCGGCAGCCATGCGCGCAGGCGCCGCAGTCACGCACGCGACGCATCTGTTCGCGGAATAAACCTGCAAGCGGGAGATAGAGAACGGAAGTGCGGGGCCGACCACGATTCGCCCAAGGCCAGGGCTAAGGCGCCGGCGGACGCGCCTCGGAGGCGCTGCGCTGGCTGGCGCGCCTCCGGCTGAAGCCCCTCGAGCCAAGGCCCGCAGTTGAGGCGCCCCGCCGAATCACGTGCCGCTCGGCTCAAAAACGAAACGCGCCCGCCGCCGAGAACAGCATCACCACGCAAATGACGCCGACGAACCAGACGAGGGTACGCAGCACCGCGATGTTGGCGAGATAGAACAGGCCGTGCAGCACGCGCGCGGCGACGAAGATCGTCGCGAGTTCGTCGATGCGCGCGGCCGGCACGCCCGCGTGCCACGCGGTCACGAGCGCCGCGATCAGCAACGCGAGCGCTTCCCAGCAATTCAAATGCGCGTGCCACGCACGCTGACGCCAGCCCTTCAGATTGCCGAGATACTGGCGCGGATTGACGTTGTCGTATTTAGGCGTGCTCTTGGCCAGAACGGTCCAGAAAAACGGCATCAGCGCGACGATCATCAGGCAGGTCGTGGATGGCAGCATGCTATCTCCTCAGTGTTATCGATGACATTGCTCAATGGCAAAGTCTGCGGAGCTTAGCATGGCGCTGTAGGGTCAAGCCCGCGCGTATCCGCGCGCGGGCTAGACGAAAAACTCGGAAATGACGGCACGTCTGGCGCGGACCGCGCGCGGGACACATGCGGCCTCGGCGCGAATCGCCTGTGGTGCCCGCGCAGAGGCCGCGCAAATGTGCTGTTTCGTCGCCGCCTCAGTCGCGCAGGTCCGCTTCCGCGCTCAACTGGCGCGCGGCCTCGACGAGCTTGATGCCCTGGTCCATGGCGTGCTTGCGCAGCATCGCGTAGGCATCCCGCTCCGACAGCTTGCGGCGTTCGATCAACAGCCGTTTCGTGCGGTCGATGAGTTTGCGGTCGGCCAACTCGCTCTCCGCCTTGGCCAGGCGCTCGCGCAGAGCGGCCTCGTGCGCGAAGCGCGCGAGCGTCACCTCCAGCGCCGCGGCGAGACGCTCGGCCGCGACGCCCTCGACGAGATAGGCCGTCACGCCCGCGTCGAACGCATCGCGGATCAGATCCTGGTTCGCGTCGGCGCTGAACATCAGCACAGGCCGCGGCGCGGCACGCGTAATCGCCGCGAGCTGCGCGAGCATCTCGCGCGACGGCGACACGGTATGGACGATCACGACGTCGGGGGACTCGGCTTCGACGCATACCGCGAGTGTCCGCGCATTCGCGTCGGCGACGCATATCCGGTAACCGAGCCCTTCGAGCGCCGCGCGCAACGCGCCGCTCGGCTGTCCCGGATCGGCGAGCAGCAGCACGCACAGATGGAGCGGCTCGGTAGCGGGTAGCTCGAATAGTTCGGACGAATCAGACGAATTAGGCAGATCCGACGAGTCCGAGCAATCCGGCGACGGCGTCGGCGCCGTCCAATGCGCGGACGCGCCGGGGCGGGACGCGAATGCGGCGCGGGCGTTCATGCCGCACGGCGCGGGGCCGCCGCGCGGAAATATACGGGTGGCGAGCCGTGCGGCAACTCCGCGCCCTGCGCCCGGACCTCGCGCAGCGCTTCGCCGACGAGAATCACGGTCGGACTGCCGAATCCGGCCGCGGCGGCCTCGTCCGCCACGCGGTCCAAACGGCTCAGCAAGCGCCGCTCGTTGCGCGTACAGGCCCATTGCACCACGGCGGCGGGCGTATCGCCCGGCAGCACGGCGCCGAGCTGCGCGCAGACCTGCGCGAGGCGGCTCATGCCCATGTAGATCGCGAGCGTGGTGCGCGTCGCGGCGAGCGCGGCCCAGTCGGGCTCGCTGTGATCCTGCAGATGCGCGGTCACGAACGTGACGCCCTGGCAATGCATGCGATGCGTGAGCGACACGCCGAGCCCCGCCGCGGCCGCGAACCCCGACGAAATGCCGTTGACGATCTCGACCTCGATGCCGGCCGCATGCAGATCGGCCAGTTCCTCGCCCGCGCGGCCGAACAGCAGCGCTTCGCCGCCCTTCACGCGCACGACGTGCTGTCCGCGCGCCGCGCAGCGCCGCATCAGGCGCTGAATGAATGCCTGCGGGGTGG
>CAUPOD010000493.1:0-2599 GCA_963512745.1 uncultured Burkholderia sp.
CGCAGCCCTTCGGCGGGCGCGGGGCGGGTTTCTTATATGCGCGTGACGGGCAGGGGCGGCTGCGCGGGAAACGCGCCGCCCCCATAGGCCGCGAAACCGAGTTTCGCGGCGCCGATACATGCGCCCAGTTCGCTGCCGGCCAGCGTGTACAGCTCGCGCTCGAGCACGTCGGCAAGCAGTTGCGCCCAGTACGCGCTTTTCGAGCCGCCGCCGACGAGCGCGCAGCGTCCCACGGGTACGCCCGACGCCTCGACGGAGGCCATCGCGTCGCGCAGCGCGAACGCCACGCCTTCCAGCACCGCGTAGCCGAACGCGGGCACCGAGGTTTCGACGCCGAGATTCATGAAGCCGCCGCGCACACGCGGGTCGTTGTGCGGCGTGCGTTCGCCCGATAGATACGGCAGGAACAGCGGCGCCGTGTCGGGCACGGGGCCGTCTTGCGGCACGTGCGCGGCGACGAGATCGAGCAGCGCGCGCTCGTCGCCGCCGCTGAACAGATTGGCCGCCCAGCGCAAGCAGTTCGCGCCGCACAGGATCGCGCCCATCGCGTACCAGCGTTCGGGCAGCGCGTGACAAAAGCCGTGCACGCCGCCCGCGAGACGCGGCAGCGGCGCATCGGTGATCGCGACCACGGCCGCGCTCGTGCCGAGCGTCACGAACGCGTCGCCGGGGTCGGCCGCGCCGATGCCGATCGCCGACGCGGGGTTGTCGCCCGCGCCGCACGCGACCACGACGCTTGCGTTCAGCCGCAACAGCGTGGCGGCTTCGGCGTCAAGACGACCGGTTGAATCGGTGCCTTCGCCCAGCTCCGGGAACTGCCGCGGCGTCAGGCCGAGCGCATCGATCATCGGTTCGAACCACGCGCGGCGCCGCACGTCGAGGCACAGCGTGCCCGCCGCGTCGGACATGTCGGTCATGCGCCGGCCCGTCAGCTTGAGACGCAGATAATCCTTGGGCGACAGCACGCAATCGATGCGGGCGAACGCGTCGGGTTCGTGGCGGCCGAGCCAGAGAAATTTCGAGGCCGTCAAACCCGCCATCGGCACGCTGCCGATGGCATCGGTCTGTGCGGCGAAGCGCTCGGCCAACTGTGCCGCTTCGGGTGCCGAGCGCGCGTCGTTCCATAGAATCGCGGGCCGCACGATTGCGTCGCGTGCATCGAGCAGCACCGCGCCGTGCATTTGCCCCGACAGGCCGATGCAGACGACGTGCGCATAGGCGTCGGGCTGCGCGCGGCGCAATTCGGCCAGCGCGGTCACGCATGCGTCCCACCAGGCGTACGGATTCTGCTCCGCCCAGCCGGGCTGCGGATGTTCGGTATGCAATGCGACGGACGCCGTGCCGACGATCGCGCCGTCCTCGGTCATCAGGATCGCCTTGAGCCCCGAGGTGCCCAGATCGATTCCGAGCGAAACGGCGCGGCCGGCCACATACGGTGAAAGCGGATTTGAATTCATAAGTTCGTTCATTCGGCGCAGCCGCACGAATTGCGGATCTTCAGCGTCGGGGCAAGACGCTGCACTTCGACCTCGCCGCCCGGCTCGCCGATGCGGCGCATCAGCAGGTCCACCGCGCGCGTGCCGATGTCTTCCAGCGGTTGAGCCAGCACGGTCAGGCGCGGGCTGAAGTAGTCGGCCCAGTCGAAGTCGTCGAATCCGGCGAGTGCCATTTGCGCGGGCACGGCGACCTGCGCGTCGCGCAGCGCGTGCATCGCGCCGATCATCATGAGGTTGTTCGAGACCATCAGCGCTTCGGGCGGCCGTTCGAGCGCGAGCAGTTCGCGCACCGCGCGGCGTGCCGGTTCTTCGAGCGATTCGCCGCAGCGCACGAGATCGGGATCGAACGCGATGCCCGCGCGTTCGAGCGCCGCGCGATAGCCGTCGAACCGTTCGGCCGAGGTCGAAATGCCCGGTGCGCCCGCGACGAAGCCGATGCGGCGGTGGCCGTGCTCGATCAAGTGGGCGACGAGCGCTTCGCTCGACCGCACGTTCTCGACGCCGATCTGATCGAACGGCGCGTCGGCGATGCGGTCGACGAATACGGCCGGGATCTTGGCCGTGTCGAGGTAATCGACGACTTGCCGTTCGGAGCCCGCGGCCGGGGCGAGGATGATGCCGTCCACGCGGCGTTGATGCAGCGCCTGGATCACGCGCAATTCTTGCGCGGGGTCGTCGTGCGTGTCGGCGAGAAACATCATCAGGCCGCGCCGCGCGCATTCGGCTTCGATGGCGCGCACGACGCCGGAGAAGTAGTGGTTGGTCAGCGCCGAGATCGCGACGCCGATCGTGCGCGACGCCGCGCCGGCCAGCGCTTGGGCCAGCGTGTTAGGCACATAGCCGGTTTTGCGGATTGCATCGCGCACGGCTGCGACCGTGGCGGGGCTGACTTTGCGCGTGCCGTTCAGCACGTGCGACACCGTGGACATGGAGACCTTGGCCGCGCGCGCGACGTCTTCCATCGTTGCCAATCGTTCTCCTCCATCGTCCGTCTGGGCGCGGCCGAAGCGGCCGCGCTGCCGCGGATCGAACTGATGGCGCCAAGTATAGAGAGCGAAAGCGCTTGCGCAAGCGCTTGCGACTAGGATTTACCCAATATTTTT
>CAUPOD010000494.1:0-2596 GCA_963512745.1 uncultured Burkholderia sp.
TTCTGGTCCGGCGCGGCGCGCGCGGCCGGCGCCGCGCCCGCTCCGCCGAACCCGGCCGAGCAGATCAAGCGCGGCGAATATCTCGCGCGCATCGGCGACTGCATCGCATGCCACACCGCGCGCGGCGGCGTGCCGTTCGCGGGCGGCCTGCCGATGGCCACGCCGTTCGGCACGCTCTACACGCCGAACATCACGCCCGACGCGCGCTACGGCATCGGCAAATGGAGCGCCGACGATTTCTACAACGCGCTGCACACGGGCCGCGGACCGGACGGCCAGTTGCTGTATCCTGCATTCCCGTTCGCGAACTACACGAAGATCACGCGCGCCGATTCCGACGCGATCTACGCGTACCTGCGCTCGGTCCCGGCCGCCGCGGTGCCGAGCAAGCCGCAGGCGCTGAAGTTCCCGTTCAACAACCGCCAGCTGCTGTACGGCTGGCGCACGCTCTACTTCAAGGAAGGGACCTTCGAGGCGGATGCGAACCAATCGGTCGAATGGAACCGCGGCGCGTATCTGGTCGAGGGCCTCGGCCACTGCAGCATGTGCCACACGTCGATCAACCCGCTCGGCGGCCCCGTCAACTCGGCCGCGTTCGCGGGCGGCCTGATCCCGCTGCAGAACTGGTACGCGCCGTCGCTGACCAACGACCGCGAGGAAGGACTCGGCACCTGGAACGCGGCGCAGGTCGCGGCGCTGCTGCAAAGCGGCGTATCCCAAAAAGGCGCCGTGTTCGGGCCGATGGCCGACGTCGTGCATCACAGCCTGCAATACATGACGGATGCCGATGCGGCCGCCATGGCCACGTATTTGAAGGCGATTCCGCAGAAGGCCGAGGCGCCCAAACACATGCAATACGAGACCTCGGAGCAATTCGGCCAGCAGTTATTCGCGCAAGGCCGTAAAATCTATGCCGACGAATGCGCCACCTGCCACGGCCCGGTGGGCCAGGGCAAGCCGACGGCGTACCCGCCGCTGGCGCTGAATCACTCGATCACCATGGAATCGGCCGTCAATCCGATCCGTATGGTGCTCAACGGCGGCTATCCGCCCAGCACCTTCAAGAACCCGCGGCCTTACGGCATGCCGCCGTTCGCGCAAAAGCTGTCGAACCAGGAGGTCGCGGCGGTCGTGACGTTCATCCGCATGTCCTGGGGTAATCAAGGCACGCCGATCTCGCCGCAGCAGGTCAGCGACCTGCGTTCGACGCCGCTTGACTGATCAGGCCGCACCTACGAAGCGCGGCTGCGGATATCCGCGGCCGCGCTACTTTTTTCGCGGCACGTAGCCGATACGTGCCGCTGTTGTTTTTAGAAGATTCGAAATAAATATGTCCTTTGCGTCCCTAGGTCTTGCCGATCCGCTCGTGCGGGCGGTCAACGAACTCGGCTACACCGAGCCCACTCCGATTCAAAAGCAGGCGATTCCCGCGATCCTGAACGGCGGCGACCTGCTCGCCGGCGCGCAGACCGGCACCGGCAAAACCGCGGGCTTCACGCTGCCGCTGCTGCAGCGCCTGAACGGATATTACGAAGCGCACCCGGGCGCGAAGCGCGCAGTGCGCGCGCTGATCCTCACGCCGACGCGCGAACTCGCCGCCCAGGTCGAGGAAAGCGTGCGCGCCTACGGCAAGCACCTGAAGCTGCGCTCGGCCGTGATCTTCGGCGGCGTCGGCATCCATCCGCAGATCGATGCGCTCAAGCGCGGCGTCGACATCGTCGTGGCCACGCCCGGCCGCCTGCTCGATCACCTGCAGCAGAAGACCATCGACCTCTCGCACCTCGAAATCCTCGTGCTCGACGAAGCCGACCGCATGCTCGACATGGGCTTCATCCACGACATCAAGCGCGTGCTCAAGCAACTGCCGCCCGAGCGCCAGAACCTGCTGTTCTCGGCGACGTTCTCGGACGAGATCAAGGCGCTCGCCGACAACCTGCTCGATTCGCCCGCGCTGATCGAGGTCGCGCGCCGCAACACCACGGCCGAGACCATCGCGCAGAAGATCTACCCCGTCGACCGCGAGCGCAAGCGCGAGCTGCTCACGCACCTGATCCGCGAGCACGACTGGTTCCAGGTGCTCGTGTTCACGCGCACCAAGCACGGCGCGAACCGCCTGGCCGAACAGCTCGAGAAGGACGGCATCAGCGCGATGGCGATCCACGGCAACAAGAGCCAGTCGGCCCGCACGCGAGCGCTTACGGAATTCAAGAACGGCACGCTGCAGGTGCTCGTGGCGACCGACATTGCCGCGCGCGGCATCGACATCGACCAGCTGCCGCACGTCGTCAACTACGAGCTGCCGAACGTGCCCGAGGACTACGTGCATCGGATCGGCCGCACGGGCCGCGCGGGCGCGAACGGCGAGGCCGTGTCGCTCGTCTGCGTCGATGAAAAGCAGTTGCTGCGCGACATCGAACGCCTGATCAAGCGCGAGATTCCGCAGGAAGTCGTGGCCGGCTTCGAACCCGATCCGAACGCGAAGCCCGAGCCGATCCAGAAGCGCGGCCAGCGCGGCGCGAGCGGCGGCGGCGGTGCGCGCCCGCAGGCACGCGCGGGCGAAGGTCAACGTAGTGGCGCGGGTGCCGGAGCAGGCACC
>CAUPOD010000495.1:0-2588 GCA_963512745.1 uncultured Burkholderia sp.
GTCTATAGTTGTGTAGAACGTCGTTTGAACGAACGGCGCGCGCTTGCTCGCGCGCCGTTTTGCCGTTTTTTTAGGAGTTTGTCATGAGCCACGAGTCCGACGCCACGTCGCTCGATCCCGCCGCCTTCATCCGCAGCCAGATCCGCACCGTGCCGGATTGGCCGCAGCCGGGCGTCATGTTTCGCGACATCACCACGCTGCTGCAAAGTCCGAAGGCGCTGCGCGTGCTCGTGGATCTGTTCGTCGAGCGCTATGTGGATGCGAAGCTGGACTACGTGGCCGGACTCGACGCGCGCGGCTTCATCATCGCGCCGATCGTGGCCTACGAGCTGAACGCGGGTTTCATCCCGATCCGCAAGGCCGGCAAGCTGCCGTTCAAGACCGCGTCCGAATCGTACGATCTCGAGTACGGCAGCGCGACCGTCGAGATCCACGTCGATGCGTGCAAGCAGGGCGACCGCGTCGTGATCCTCGACGATCTGATCGCCACGGGCGGCACGATGCTGGCCGGCAAGCGCCTGCTCGAACGGCTCGGCGCCGAGGTGGTGGCGGGCGCCGCGGTCGTCGATCTGCCCGAGCTCGGCGGCTCGGCGCGGCTGCGCGAGGCGGGGCTGCCGCTCTACACGGTGACGTCGTTCGCCGGCCATTGAGCGTGCACGCACGGAGGAACACGCCATGACGTTTGCCTGCATCGCCGCCGCGCGCCGGTTCGATTTCGCCGCGCACGTGCCGTTCTCGATAGCGGGGCGCCAGGTCGGCTGGCTGCGGCGCAGCGATCTGCCGCACCTCGCGCGCTGGCCCGCGGTGTTCGTGGCGGGCGCGGGCGGCGTCGAGCTGGCCGAGCGCTTCGACACGCCCGACGCGCGCAGCGAAGCGCTCGCCGAGCCCGTCAACGCGCTGGCTGCCGACGGGCTGATTCCGGGCTGGCGCGACGAGACCTACGCGATCCGCAACCGCTTCGACGACGCGCCGCTTGCGCTGATCGAGCGTGCCGCGTCGCGCTTCTTCGGCACGCAGACCTATGCGGTGCACCTCAACGGCGTCGTAGAATATGCGGCCGATGCGCCGCGGCAATTCTGGATCGGCCGCCGCAGTTCGAGCAAGGCGACCGATCCGCGGATGCTCGACAACGTCGTCGCGGGCGGTATCGGCTGGGGCTATTCCGTCGAGGACACGATCCTCAAGGAGTGCTGGGAAGAGGCCGGCATCCCGGCCGAACTGGCCGCGCGCGCGGTGCCGGGGCGTGCCGTTCACGTCCTGTGCTCGCTGCCCGAGGGCACCCAGGCCGAGCAGATCTTCATCTACGATCTGCCGCTGCCGCCCGGTTTCACGCCGCACAACCAAGACGGCGAGGTCGCCGGGCACCAGCTCGCCGACGCGGCCAAGCTGCTGGCGTGGATCGAAGCGGGCGAACTCACGCTCGACGCGAGCCTCGCCACGCTCGATTGCCTGCTGCGCCACCGCCTGCTCGACGCGGACGCGGTGCGCGGCATCGATGCGTTATTCGCGCGGCCCGCGTGGCTCGCGGCTTGAAGCCGTTGCGTGGCTTCGGCCGTCGGGCGCCGCGCGTATCCGTAGCGCTCATCCAAGACTAAGAGAGGAACCCGGTCATGCCGACCGATCACAGCTTTATTCTGAAATTGTCGTGCCCGGACCGGCGCGGCATCGTCCATGCGGTGTCGGGCTTTCTGCTCGAGCGTGGCAGCAACATTCTCGATTCGGCCCAGTTCGGCGACAGCCATACGGGTGAATTTTTCATGCGCGTGCATTTCGAGCACGACGGCTCGGCTGCCGCGAGCGAGCGGCTGCGTGCCGAGTTCGCGCCGCTGGCCGAGCAGTTCGGCATGCGTTGGGAGTTGCACGACGCCGCGGTCAAGCCGCGCGTGGTGATTCTGGTGTCGAAGATCGGCCATTGCTTGAACGACTTGCTGTTCCGTTATCGCACGGGGCAGTTGCCGATCGAGATTCCGGCGATCATTTCGAACCACAAGGATTTCTACCAGCTCGCCGCGAGCTACGACATTCCGTTCCATCATTTCCCGCTCGCCGCGGGCGCTTCGGCCGAGGCCAAGGCTGCGCAGGAGGCGCGCGTGCTGGAGGTGATCGACGGGCACGAGGCGGATCTGGTGGTCCTTGCGCGCTACATGCAGATTCTTTCGCCGCAGCTGTGCGAGCAGTTGAACGGGCGTGCGATCAACATTCACCATTCGTTCCTGCCGAGTTTCAAGGGTGCCAAGCCGTACTACCAGGCATTCGACCGTGGTGTGAAGCTGATCGGCGCGACCGCGCATTACGTGACGACGGATCTGGACGAAGGTCCGATCATCGAGCAGGAAGTGGCGCGCGTCGACCACAGCATGACGCCTGAAGAGTTGACGGCCGTGGGCCGGGATGTGGAGTGCGTGACGCTCGCGCGTGCCGTTAAATGGCATACCGAGCAGCGGATTTTGTTGAACGGCAGCAAGACGGTGGTGTTTCGTTAAAGCTGGCCGCTGGCTGGTTTAAAACCGTTGGCCAGTTCAAGCTTGGGAGGCTGGGGTGATGGTGTCCGCTTCCGGCGGGAACGCCTCCAGCGGACACCCTCACCC
>CAUPOD010000496.1:0-2581 GCA_963512745.1 uncultured Burkholderia sp.
GCCTTTGCCCGACTGGCTGTTGACGCGGATCACCGCGTCGTAGCCGCGCCCGAGATCGGCCGGATCGATGGGCAGATACGGGACTTCCCAGACCGCGCCGGCGCGCTGCTGCGCGAAACCCTTGCGGATCGCGTCCTGGTGCGACCCCGAAAACGCAGTGAACACCAGGTCGCCCGCGTACGGATGGCGCGGATGCACGGGAATCTGATTGCAGCGCTCGGCCGTGCGCCGCACCGCGTCGATGTCGGAGAAATCGAGGCCGGGATCGATACCCTGCGTATAGAGGTTGAGCGCGAGCGTGACGAGGTCGACGTTGCCGGTGCGCTCGCCGTTGCCGAACAGGCAGCCCTCGATGCGGTCCGCGCCGGCCAGCAGCGCGAGTTCCGCGGCGGCCACGGCCGTGCCGCGGTCGTTGTGCGGGTGAACCGAGAGCACGATGCTGTCGCGGTACGCGAGGTTGCGGTCCATCCACTCGATCTGGTCGGCGAACACGTTCGGCATCGCTGCTTCGACCGTGGCCGGGAGGTTGACGATCATCTTGTGGTCGCGTGTCGGGCGCCAGACTTGCGAGACCGCGTCGCAAATCTCGCGAGCGAACGTGAGCTCGGTCATGCTGAAGGTCTCGGGCGAGTACTGGAAGGTCCAGCGCGTCCCGGGACGCCGCGCGGCCTGCGCCTTGATCCACTCGGTGCCCTGCACGGCGAGCGCCTTGACCTCGTCCCGCGACGCGCCGAACACGATGCGCCGGAACGACGGACAGACCGCGTTGTACAGGTGCACGATCGCGCGCGGCACGCCTTCGAGCGCCTCGAAGGTACGCTCGATCAGGTCTTCGCGCGCCTGCACGAGCACCTCGATCGTGACGTCGTCGGGAATGCGTTTTTCTTCGATCAGCCGGCGCACGAAGTCGAAGTCGGGCTGCGATGCCGAGGGGAACCCGACCTCGATTTCCTTGAAGCCGATCGCGACCAGCATCTGGAAATATTCGAGCTTGCGTGCGGCATCCATCGGTTCGATCAGCGCCTGATTGCCGTCGCGCAGGTCGGTGCTCATCCAAATGGGCGCGCGTTCGACGGTGCGGTTCGGCCACTTGCGGCCGTTCAGGCGGACCGGTTCGAAACGTCGGTACTTTTCGGCGGGGTTGCGCTGCATCATGCTGGACCTCTGGGCTCGGCGAGTCGCGCGGCGGACAGCGGGCGGCGCGCGAAAGTCCGGGCCGGAGAGGAGCAAGGGCGCGCGGACCGGCGGCATGCCGGGCTGCCCGCTCCGCCCGAACCAAGACGGGCGAACGCGGACGACTACAGGTTAAGAAATTCGATGGAGAAAAACGGGGTACTGCTTAGGGAGGGACCGTGCGTGGCACGGCGCCGCGACAGCTTTACGCTAGTCGTAGCGATAGGGACCGTGCTAGACGGCCCGAAGTAATTCGGAGGGTGTTCTGAGCGGAACGCATGAGGGGAACTCTATGCGATTCCGCGCGGGTTTGTCAAACGTGCGTCCGGCACGTGTCTTTTTAGCGGTCGCGGCGCACGATGCGCGCGATCGTTTCGACCTGGCGCGCGACCATTTGCGGCACGGGGATTTCGCCGCGCAGTACCGCGCCCGTCCAGGCGGCCGTCACGTGCGCGTCGCGCGAATCGGGCAGCGCCGCGGGCGCCGCGTCGGGCGAGGACGGCTCGGGCTCGTGCAGCGTTTCGTCGATGCCGTCGTGGAGCCAGTCCACCTGCACCTGGCGGCGCGTGTCGGCTACCGCCTCGCCCTCGGTGCCGCGCGCAAGCAGGGCCCCGCCTGCGGCCGCGGCCGGCGAGGCACGGAACATCTGCAGCAGACTTTCGCGATAGGGCGGGTGCGTGTAGTTGACGAGGCGCAGGCCGGCCGGTTCGAACGGCTGCAGGATCTTCACGAGCGTGTGCGTCGAATTGCGCACGCCGAGCACGCGCCGCAACGCGAGCAGGCGCGAGAGTTTGGGCGCGAGCACCTCGATCGGCGCGAATGCGAGACGGCGCTCGGCGAGCGAGCGCTCGAGCGCCGCGTGCGAAAGGCCGGGCTCGATCGCGAGCGCCGCGAAAATCTCGGCGCTCGTCACGCGGCCCGGATCGCGCGTGACGCCATGCACGAGTACGGGCACGCCCTCGCGCGCGAGCAGCAGCGCGAGCAGCGGCACGAGGTTCGGCTGCTTGCGCGCGCCGTTGTAGCTCGGGATCGCGACGGCCTGACACGCGCCGCCATCGACGCGCAGCGGGTCGAACGACGCCTGCGCGGCTTCGAGCATCGCCGCGAGTTCGTCGGCCGTCTCGCCCTTGATGCGGTAGGCGAGCAGGATCGCGCCGAGTTCGACGTCGGAGACGCGGCCGTCGAGCATCGCCCGATAGAGCGCGAAGGTGTCTTCTTGCGACAGCGCGCGCGCGCCGTGCGCGCCGCGTCCGATCTCTTTGATGAAGCGGGCGCAGGCCAGCGGCTCGGCGGGTTCGGCGGCGGGGCGGGTGTCGGTCATCGGCTTGAAGGCGCGGGCTGGCTCAGTGGGGGATGGGGTGCACCAGTATCGCATTTGCGCGGCCGCCGCGAGCCGCGCGCCGGGCGC
>CAUPOD010000497.1:0-2581 GCA_963512745.1 uncultured Burkholderia sp.
GCTTCCGCGGGCGCGCCACGGCCGCCCGCGTCGAGCCGGTTGCGCGCGCCGTTGATCGTGAAGCCCTGCTCGTAGAGCAACTCGCGGATGCGCCGGATCAGCAGCACCTCGTGATGCTGGTAATAACGCCGGTTGCCGCGCCGCTTGACAGGACGCAACTGCGTGAACTCCTGCTCCCAATAGCGCAGCACATGCGGCTTGACCCCGCACAGCTCGCTGACTTCGCCGATCGTGAAGTAGCGCTTGGCGGGAATCGGGGGTAAGACGACCTTCTCAACCGGGCTATTCATCGTCGCTCAATCGTCGGTTAAACGTCGCTTAGTGAGTGCTCAGGGGTCGGATAAGGGCGCGGGTGGATCGGATCCCGGCCGCAGCGCGAATCAGGCAGGCATACCCGCCGCATCGCCGCCCTCGACCAGGGCCTTGAGTTTCTGGCTCGCGTGGAACGTCACCACGCGCCGCGCGGCGATCGGAATCGCCTCGCCGGTCTTCGGATTGCGGCCCGGGCGCTGCGGCTTGTCGCGCAGCTGGAAATTACCGAAGCCCGAGAGCTTGACGCTCTCGCCGTTTTCGAGCGCATCGCGGATCACCTCGAAGAACGCTTCGACCATGTCCTTCGCTTCGCGCTTGTTGATGCCCACGTGATCGAACAGCAATTCCGCCAATTCGGCCTTGGTCAGGGTAGGCGCCTCGGCGCTCGCACCCGTGTCGCGCGCGCTCATGGCGCCGCGCTGAGCTGCAAGCAATACTTCGAATTCACTGGGGTTCATGTCGTTCATAAATGCAAAACCGCGTCATGCTAGGCCGCCCCGCACTCCATGCCGGGGCGGCAGTCCATCGATGTATGGCGAACGGTTCGCGTCACCCGCGCAGGCGTGCGCCGTGCGTGCGGGCGACTTGATCCACGAGAGCCTGGACCGCGCGCTCGACCACTTCGTCCTGCAACGTACCGGCCGGATCCTGCAGCGTGACGCGGAACGCAAGGCTCTTCTCGTGGGCCGCGAGGCCGCCGGAAGTATTTGATTTTGCACGAAATTCGTCGAACAGTGCAAGCTTTTGAACGAATTGGCAAGCGTCGCCCCGCAGCGCCTCGGCGAACGAATCGAGCAGCGCCTGCACCTCGACGCCCTGATCGACCACGAGCGCAATGTCGCGGCGCACGGGCGGGAACTTCGACACGTCGGCCGGCGCCGGCAGCGCGCGCGCGATCAGCGCATCGGCGTCGATCTCGAACATCACGGGCGCATGCGGCAGCTCGTAGCGCTGCATGAGACGCGGATGCAGTTCGCCGATCCAGCCCACGGCGCGGCCGTCCACCTCGATGCGCGCGCTGCGTCCCGGATGCAGCGCCGGATGCTCCGCCTTCACGAAGCGCGCCTCGGCCGGCGCGAGCAGCGCCTCGAGGTCGCCCTTCAGGTCGAAGAAATCGACGGCGCGCGCGGGCGCGCCCCATTGCTCCTCGAGCGCCGGGCCATAGGCCAGCGCGCCGATGCGCTTCGGCTGCGCGTAGCCCTCGACCACGAGTTCGCCCGCTTCGACCGACGCGTCGGCCAGGAACACGCGGCCCACCTCGAACACGCGCACGCGCTCGGCGCGGCGGTTCAGGTTGTGGCGCAGCACGCCCACGAGGCTGCCGAACAGCGTCGTGCGCATGACCGACAGCTGGCTCGCGATCGGGTTCAGCAGACGCACGGGCGTCTCGTTGCCCGCGAAATCGCGTTCCCATTGCTCGTCGACGAAGCTGAAGCTGATCGTCTCCGCGTAGTCGCGCGCGGCGAGCGCGTGGCGGATCGCGTGGATCGAGCGATGCGTCTCGTCGGTCGCGAGCATTTCGCTGGCGGCCACGGGCGGACGCGCCGGAATCTTCTCGAAACCGTAGATGCGCACGACCTCTTCGATCAGATCCTCTTCGATCTCGATGTCGAAGCGGTACGACGGCGGCGTGACCTTGAACACGTCGCCGTCGCGCTCGAACGGCAAGCCGAGGCGCGTGAAGATCTGCGCGATCTCGTCGCCGCCGATCGCCACGCCGATCACGCGCTGCGCGCGCGACACGCGCATCGAAACGGGTTCGCGCCGCGGCAGGTTGACGATCTGATCGTCGATCGGGCCGGCTTCGCCGCCGCAGATCTCGAGGATCAGCTGCGTGATGCGTTCGATATGCGCGACCGTGGTCGCGTAATCGACGCCGCGTTCGAAACGGTGTCCCGCATCGGTCGAGAAGTTGTACTTGCGCGAGCGGCCGCGAATGCTGTCGGGCCACCAGAACGCCGCTTCCAGATAGATGTTCCGCGTGTCGAGCGTGACGGCCGTGCTGTCGCCGCCCATGATGCCGGCCAGGCTCTCGACCTGCTCCGCATCGGCGATCACGCCGACCGTATCGTCGAGTTCGACGGTGTTGCCGTTGAGCAGCTTCAGCGTCTCGCCGGTGCGGCCCCAACGCACGTCGATCGAACCGTGGATCTTGTCGAGATCGAACACGTGCGACGGGCGGCCGAGTTCGAACATCACGTAGTTCGAAATATCGACGAGCGCCGACACGCTGCGCTGCCCCGCGCGTTCGAGGCGATCGACCATCCAC
>CAUPOD010000498.1:0-2578 GCA_963512745.1 uncultured Burkholderia sp.
ATTATTTTTTTTTCTTTGGGGGTGGGTGGGGGGGGGGGTTTGGGCGGGGGTGGGGGCCCAACCCGCCCCCGCAGCGCAAGTCGCCCGGCGCGCGCACGCTGGCGAGGTGACCTTGTCGGCTATCGAGCAGACCGTTAATGCGGTCGTCTCGGCGCCTGCCTTTGCCGCGTGGACGGCCGTCGATGTCCTCGGCCCGTCGACAATCGATCAAGCCGTCGATCGTTTGCAGGGCGGCTGGCTGACCCAATCCTCAATGATCGAAAAGTGAAGGTAGTAACGGGGCGATCCGCTTGGCCGGAGACGCTGTTCAGCGCGGATACAGCGCGCCCAGCACGCGCTCGCCGCGCGCGCCCGTGACGGCCGGGAAGTTGCCGGGCAGGCGCGCCATGAAACGCATCGCGAGCCACGCGAAGGCCAGTGCCTCGACCTGATTGGGCGGCACGCCGAGCGCATCGGTCGTGTGCACCTGCACATGCGCCAGATCGCGCCGCGCGAGTGCCTCGCCGAGCGCGCGCATCAGTTCCGGATTGCGCGCGCCGCCGCCGCATACGTATACGGCGCCCGCATGCGCGGCATGGCGCGCGACGTCCTGCGCGACCGTTTCAGCCGTCAGGGCTACGAGCGTCGCCTGCACGTCGGCCGGCGCGAATGCGGGGAGCGTGCCGAGACGCGTGTCGAGCCACGCTTCGTTGAAGAGGTCGCGGCCGGTACTCTTGGGCGGCGCGGCGGCGAAGAACGGTTCGGCCAGCAGGGCCTGCAGCAACGCGGGCTGGACCCGGCCGCGCGCCGCGAAGCGGCCGTCCTCGTCGAACGGCGCGTTCAGATGGCGCTGCGTCCATGCGTCGAGCAGCGCGTTCGCGGGCCCGCAGTCGAAGCCGCGCACGGGCGTGGCCGGCGCGGCGGGTGCGGCAGCTTCGAGAATCGTGATGTTGCTGATGCCGCCGAGGTTGCAGATCACGCGCGCCTCGTGCGGCGCCCCGAACACCGTCGCGTGAAACGCGGGCACGAGCGGTGCGCCTTGGCCGCCGGCGGCTACGTCGCGGGTGCGGAAATCGGCGATTACGTCGATCGCGGTCAGCTCGGCGAGCAGCGCGGGGTTGTTGATCTGCTGCGTATAGCCTGCTTCTGGGCGGTGGCGCACCGTTTGGCCATGTGCGCCGATCGCGCGTACGGTGCCGGCCCCGAGTCCTGCCTCGCGCAGCAGCGCATGGCAGCAGGCGGCGTAGCGTTGGGCCAGCGCGTTCGCGGCAAGCGCCGCGCGCGCGATTTCGTCGGGCCCCGATTCCTGCAGCGCGAACAGGGATTCGCGCAGCGCGCCGGGGAAATCGGCGAACGCCTGCGCGAGCACGACGGGTGCTTTCCCCGCCTCGAAAGCCACCGCGACGCCGTCGACGCCGTCCATGCTGGTGCCCGACATCAAGCCGAAATAGATGCCGTCCGCCGGCGTTTCGTGACTCACGTGCTGCTCCTTGATGCTGAGGTTGTGCCCTGGTTAACGTATTCGCGTCTTTGGCGTCGACGGAGCCGCGTGCCCGTGACTGCCCGCGATTATGACCCCGTCCGGCGGGAACGGACAGCGTCGCATGGATAACGTCGCTCGGACAGCGTAGGGCCGACGGTGCCGCGTGCAATGCCGTGCGCCGATGGAACCCGACAGGCCGCTCCCGCGCGCCCGCGCAACTATGGGACAATCTGGGTTTTGCGAATCCCCTCGTTTTCCGTATGAGCACCGAGTCCCTTACTCCGACCGCCCCCGAGTTCCCGATCACCGATGAAGTGCGTCATGCGCTGGCCGTCGCCAAGCGCGGCGCGGACGAGCTGCTGATCGAATCGGAATTCGAACGCAAGCTCGCGCGCAGCGCGGCTACCGGCAAGCCGCTGCGCATCAAGCTCGGTCTCGACCCGACGGCGCCCGACATTCACCTCGGCCATACCGTGGTGCTCAACAAGATGCGCCAGTTGCAAGATCTCGGCCACACGGTGATCTTCCTGATCGGCGATTTCACGTCGTTGATCGGCGATCCGTCGGGCCGCAACGCGACGCGTCCGCCGCTCACGCGCGAACAGATCGAGGCGAACGCGAAGACCTATTTCGAGCAGGCCGCACTCGTGCTCGACCGGGACAAGACCGAACTGCGTTACAACAGCGAATGGTCGATGCCGCTCGGCGCCGACGGCATGATCAAGCTCGCTTCGCATTACACGGTCGCGCGCATGCTCGAACGCGAGGATTTCACGAAGCGTTTCCAGGGCGGCGTGCCGATTTCGATCCACGAATTCCTGTACCCGTTGATGCAGGGCTACGATTCCGTCGCGCTCCATTCGGATCTCGAACTCGGCGGCACCGAGCAGAAATTCAATTTGCTGATGGGCCGTGAGCTGCAGAAGCAGCATGGCCAGGAACCGCAGTGCATTCTGACCATGCCGCTGCTCGAAGGGCTCGACGGCGTCGAGAAGATGTCGAAGTCGAAGGGCAACTACGTCGGCATCAGCGAGAAGCCGAACGAAATGTTCGGCAAGCTCATGAGCATTTCCGACACGCTGATGTGGCGTTACTTCGAGCTGCTGTCGTTCCTGC
>CAUPOD010000499.1:0-2571 GCA_963512745.1 uncultured Burkholderia sp.
GGCCCCGGCCGCCGCGCCGGCTTCCGGCGCATAGGCCGCACAGCCGCAGTAACGAGGAAGCGTAGTCATGGCGAATTTCTTTATCGATCGGCCGATTTTCGCGTGGGTGATCGCCATCGTGCTGATGATGGCGGGTCTCGCGGGCATCACGTCGCTGCCGATCGCGCAGTACCCGACCATTGCGCCGCCCGCGATTCAGGTGCGCGCGACCTATCCGGGCGCCGCGGCGTCGACCGTCGAGAACACCGTCACGCAGGTGATCGAGCAGCAGATGAGCGGCCTCGACCACCTGCTGTACATCTCGTCCACCAGCGACGACACGGGCACGGCCGTCATCACGCTGACCTTCGCGGCGGGCACGAATCCCGACATCGCGCAGGTCCAGGTGCAGAACAAGCTGCAGCTGGCCACGCCGGTGCTGCCGCAGATCGTGAAGCAGCTGGGTCTGTCGGTCACGAAGTCGAGCAACAGCTTCCTGATGGTGCTCGCCTTCAATTCCGAAAACGGCAGCATGAGCAAGTACGACCTCGCGAACTACGTGGCGTCGCACGTGGAGGATCCGATCAGCCGGCTCGACGGCGTCGGCACCGTCACGCTGTTCGGCTCGCAGTACGCGATGCGGATCTGGCTCGATCCGAACAAGCTCAACAACTACGGGCTCACGCCGGTCGACGTGACCAGCGCGTTGGCCGCGCAGAACGTGCAGATCGCGGGCGGCCAGCTCGGCGGCACGCCGTCCGTGGCGGGCCAGGCGATGCAGGCGACCATCACCGAGTCCACGCTGCTGCGTACGCCGGACCAGTTCGGCGACGTGCTGCTCAAGGTCCAGCCCGACGGCTCGCGCGTGCTGCTCAAGGACGTCGCGCGCATCGCGCTCGGCGGCGAGAACTACAACTTCGACACCAAGTACAGCGGCGTGCCGACCGCGGGCCTCGGGATCCAGCTGGCCACGGGCGCGAACGCGCTGCAGACCGCGCAGGCGGTGCGCGACAAGGTCGCCGAGCTGTCGAAGTATTTCCCGCAGGGTCTCGTCGTCAAGTATCCGTACGACACGACGCCGTTCGTGCGCCTGTCGATCGAGGAAGTGGTCAAGACGCTGCTCGAAGGCATCGTGCTCGTGTTCCTGGTCATGTACCTGTTCCTGCAGAATCTGCGCGCCACGCTGATCCCGACGATCGCCGTGCCCGTGGTGCTGCTCGGCACGTTCGGCATCATGTCGGTGGTGGGCTTCTCGATCAACACGCTGTCGATGTTCGGGCTCGTGCTCGCGATCGGCCTGCTCGTGGACGATGCGATCGTGGTGGTCGAGAACGTCGAGCGCGTGATGGCCGAGGAAGGACTGCCGCCGCGCGAGGCCACGCGCAAGGCGATGAGCCAGATCACGGGCGCGCTCGTGGGCGTGGCGCTCGTGCTGTCGGCGGTGTTCGTGCCGGTGGCGATGTCGGGCGGCTCGGTCGGTGCGATCTACCGGCAGTTCTCGCTGACCATCGTGTCCGCGATGGTGCTGTCCGTGCTCGTCGCGCTGATCTTGACGCCCGCGCTGTGCGCGACGCTGCTCAAGCCGATCCCGAAGGGCGATCACGGCGTGAAGACGGGCTTCTTCGGCTGGTTCAACCGCACCTTCGAGAAGAGCCGCGACAAGTACCAGTCGGGCGTCTTTCATGTGGTCAAGCGTTCGGGGCGGTGGCTCGTGATCTACCTCGCGGTGATCGTCGCGGTCGGCTTCCTGTTCGCGCGCCTGCCGAAATCGTTCCTGCCCGACGAGGACCAGGGCTACATGTTCGTGCTCGTGCAAACGCCGGCCGGTTCGACGCAGCAGACCACCGCGCGCACGCTCGACAACATCACGCAGTATCTGCTGCACGACGAGAAGGGCATCGTCGAATCGGTGTTCACGGTCAACGGCTTCAGTTTCGCGGGCCGTGGCCAGAACTCGGGTCTCGTGTTCGTGCGCATGAAGGATTACGGGCAGCGTCAGGCGGCCGATCAGAAGGTGCCCGCGCTCGTGCGCCGCATGTTCGGCCACTACATGCACTATAAAGACGCGATGGTGATCCCGATCAATCCGCCGTCGATTCCGGAACTCGGCACGGCGTCGGGCTTCGACTTCGAGCTGCAGGACCGCGGCGGCCTCGGCCACGAAAAACTCATGGCGGCGCGCAACCAGCTGCTCGGCATGGCCGCGCAAAACCCGGTGCTCGCGCTCGTACGCCCGAACGGCCTCAACGACACGCCGCAGTTCAAGGTCGACATCGACCGCCAGAAGGCAATGACGCTCGGCGTGACCCCGTCCGCGATCGACCAGACCTTCTCGATCGCGTGGGCGTCGCAATACGTGAACAACTTCCTCGATACCGACAACCGGATCAAGAAGGTGTACGTGATGGCCGACGCGCCGTTCCGCATGAACCCGGAAGACATGGACATCTGGTACGTGCGCAACGGCACGGGCGGCATGGTGCCGTTCAGCGCGTTCGCGACGGGCCACTGGACCTACGGCTCGCCGAAGCTCGAACGCTACAACGGTATTTCGGCGATCGAAATCCAGGGGCAGGCCGAGCCCGGCAAGAG
>CAUPOD010000500.1:0-2567 GCA_963512745.1 uncultured Burkholderia sp.
GCGTTCGCGCGCGATCTGCGCACGCTGGCCGATTCGCTCGCGCAGAATCACGGCGGCCCGCTCGCCGAGCCGCGCTTGCTACCGCTGCTGCGCGCGGTCGAGGTATTCGGCTTCCATCTCGCCAGCATCGACCTGCGCCAAAGCTCCGACGTGCACGAGGCCGTGGTCGCCGAGCTGCTCGCGCAGGCCGGCGTCGCGGCCGATTACGCGGCGCTCGACGAAGCCGGCAAGCGCGCCGTGCTGCTCGCCGAACTGGCCCAGCCGCGCCTGCTGCGCTCGCCGTACGCGCAGTACTCGGCGCTCGCGGAAAGCGAACTCGGCGTGCTCGAAATGGCGCGCGTGACGCGCGAGAAGTTCGGCACGCGCGCGGTGCGAAACTACATCATTTCGCACACGGAAACCGTGAGCGACCTGCTCGAAGTCATGCTGCTGCAGAAGGAGGCGGGCTTGCTCGACCGCCTCGGCGGCACCAAGACGGGTCCGATGGTGATCCCGTTGTTCGAGACCATCGGCGACCTGCGCAACGCGCCCGAGATCATGCGCGAATTCCTGTCGCTGCCGGGCGTGGACGTGCTGATCGCCGCGCAAGGCGCGCAGCAGGAGGTCATGCTCGGCTATTCGGACAGCAACAAGGACGGCGGCTTCCTGACCTCGAACTGGGAGCTGTACCGCGCCGAACTCGCGCTCGTCGATCTGTTCAAGGAATTCGGCATCCGCCTGCGCCTGTTCCACGGGCGCGGCGGCACGGTCGGCCGCGGCGGCGGCCCGACCTATCAAGCGATCCTGTCGCAGCCGCCGGGCACGGTCGACGGTCAGATCCGCCTGACCGAACAGGGCGAAGTGATCGCGAGCAAGTTCAGCGACCCCGCGATCGGCCGGCGCAACCTCGAAACCGTCGTGGCCGCGACGCTCGAAGCGACGCTGATGCCGCACAAGGACGCGGGCACCAAGCAGCTGCGCGCGTTCGAGACGGCGATGCAGGAACTGTCGGACGCGGCCATGGCCGCCTACCGCGCGCTCGTCTACGAGACGCCCGGCTTCACCGATTACTTCTTCGCCTCGACGCCGATCAACGAGATCGCCGATCTCAACATCGGCAGCCGCCCAGCCTCGCGCAAGCTGCAGGATCCGAAGCAGCGCCGTATCGAGGATCTGCGCGCGATTCCGTGGGGCTTCTCGTGGGGCCAGTGCCGCCTGCTGCTGACGGGCTGGTACGGCTTCGGCAGCGCCGTGCTCGGCTATCTCGATGCCGCACCCGACGCGGCCGAGCGCGAACGCCGCCTGACGCTGCTCAAGACCATGCACAAGCGCTGGCCGTTCTTCTCGACGCTGCTGTCGAACATGGACATGGTGCTCGCCAAGGTCGATCTGGGCCTCGCGTCGCGCTATGCGGAACTGGTGCCGAACAAGAAGCTGCGCGAGAAGGTGTTCACGCAGATCGTGGCCGAGTGCGAGCGCACCAACGAAGCGCTCACGCTGATCACGGGGCAGACCGCGCGGCTGTCGGACAACCCGCTGCTCGCGCGTTCGATCCAGAACCGCTTCCCGTACATCGATCCGCTCAATCACTTGCAGGTCGAGCTGATCAAGCGGCTGCGCGGCGGCGACACCAACATCCGCACGCGCCGCGCGACGCAGCTGACGATCAACGGGGTCGCGGCGGGGCTGCGCAATACGGGGTAAGCCCACGGCTGAGGCTCGGTTGAGTCTCGATAAACGCGCCGGCGGCAGGCTTCGCGTCGGCGCGTCTGCGTTTACGTTGACACAGGCGTTTGCGTTCGCCGTTACGCCTGCGGCGCCTGCGCCTCGATCATGAGCGCATCGAGCTCGAACGAACCGTCCGCCTGCACCGCGAAATAGCGGCGCACCTCGTCGGGCGCGCCGTCCCACAACGCACGGATCGCCGTCACGCGCGGCGCGGGCGTGCGCATGCGCGCGACCCACGCATCGAAGCCGATCGGCAGACGCCAGAGTTCGCGCACGTGCGCGGCAAAACCGGCCGCCGCGAACATCACGAGCCATTCGTCGCCGCGGTAATCGCGCACGTGCGAGCCGTCGCGCAACAGCTCGACTGCCTGGATATGCGTGTCGAACAACGGATCGTCGGCCCCGGCGATATCGATGAACAGCACGCGGCCGCCCGGCTTCAGCACGCGCCGCACTTCGGCGAGCGCGCGCGGCACGTCGCGCCAGTGATGCGCGCTCATGCGGCTGATCGCCCAATCGAAATACGCATCCGGAAACGGCAGCGCCTCGGCCGCGCCCTGCGCCGTGCGCACCGTCGCCAGTCCGCGTTCGCTCGCGGCCGCCGCGACGGTCGCAAGCATCTCGGGCGCGATGTCGTAGGCGACGACCTCGCGCACGTGCGGCGCCACCGCTAAACTCGCGTGCCCCGCCCCGCAGCCCATGTCGAGCACGACGGCATTGCCGCAGGTCGCAGCGAACGTCGCGGCCAGCGTCTGCAGGTCGGCGCCCGTCGCATGCACGGTACTCGTCAAATAGGCGGCAGCGGTCGAGCCGAATGCCTCGGCAACCTGGTCGTGATGTTTCATCGCAGCTCCTGGCGG
>CAUPOD010000501.1:0-2566 GCA_963512745.1 uncultured Burkholderia sp.
GGCCAGGGCACCGTCGGCATGGAAATCCTGCGCCAGCACCAGGGGCCGATCCACGCGATCTTCGTGCCGATCGGCGGCGGCGGCCTCGCGGCCGGCGTGGCGGCCTACGTCAAGGCCGTGCGCCCCGAAATCAAGGTGATCGGCGTGCAGACCGTCGATTCGTGCGCGATGGCGCAATCGCTCGCGGCCGGCGAGCGCGTCGAACTGCCCGAGGTGGGCCTGTTCTCGGACGGCACGGCCGTCAAGCTCGTCGGCGCGGAAACCTACCGCCTGTGCGCCGAATACCTCGACGACGTCATCACGGTCGATACCGACGCGCTGTGCGCGGCCATCAAGGACGTGTTCCAGGACACGCGCAGCGTGCTCGAACCGGCCGGTTCGCTCGCGGTGGCGGGCGCCAAGCTCTACGCCGAGCGCACGGGCATCGCGGACCAGACGCTCGTGGCCGTGACCTCGGGCGCCAACATGAACTTCGACCGCATGCGCTTCGTGGCCGAGCGCGCCGAGGTCGGCGAGGCGCGCGAAGCCGTGTTCGCGGTGACGATCCCCGAGGAGCGCGGCAGCTTCAAGCGCTTCTGCGAACTGATCGGCGCGCGCAGCGTGACCGAATTCAACTACCGGATCGCCGACGCGCACACCGCGCACATCTTCATCGGCGTGCAGATCAAGCATCGCGCCGAATCGGCCGAGATCGCCGCGGCCTTCGCCGCGCACGGTTTTCCGGCCGTCGATCTGAGCGGCGACGAACTCGCCAAGCAGCACATCCGCTATATGGTCGGCGGCCATTCGCCGCTCGCGCACGACGAGCGGCTGTTCCGCTTCGAGTTCCCCGAGCGGCCCGGCGCGCTCATGAAGTTCCTGTCGTCGATGGCGCCGGACTGGAACATCAGCCTGTTCCATTACCGCAACCAGGGCGCCGATTACAGCTCGATCCTCGTGGGCCTGCAAGTGCCGCAGGCCGATCGCGCCGAATTCGAACGCTTCCTGGCCGCGCTCGGCTACCCTTACTGGGAAGAGAGCGCGAACCCCGCGTATCACCTGTTCCTGTCGTGAACCGAACCTGCAACCGAACCTGAAACCGAATCGCCTGCTGCGAGCCATTCACCGCCATGTCTCCTGAACACTCCCCGCTCGGCAAGGCCGTCGTCTACGCGGCCCAGTACGACGCGTCGCTGCTGTTTCCGATCCCGCGCGCGGGCGCGCGCGAAGCGCTCGGCCTCCGCGAGCCGCTGCCGTTCTTCGGCACCGACATCTGGAACGCGTACGAACTGTCGTGGCTCAACGCGCGCGGCAAGCCGCAGATCGCGGTGGCGACGTTCTACGTACCCGCGGATTCGCCCAACATCGTCGAATCGAAATCGTTCAAGCTTTACCTCGGCACGTTCGCCCAGACGCGCTTCGACTCGGCCGACGCCGTGCGCGACACGCTCGTGCGCGACCTCTCGGCCGCGTGCGGCGCGCACGTGTCGGTCGAACTGGCCACGCCGGCCGAGTTCCGCACGCTGCGCCTCGAAGAACTGGAAGGCACTTCGCTCGACCGCCTCGACCTCGACACCGACATCTACGAGCCGGACCCGTCCCTGCTCAAGGCCGACCAGGACCAAGCGCCCGTGACGGAAACCGTGGTCAGCGACCTGCTGCGCTCGAACTGCCCCGTGACGGGCCAGCCCGATTGGGGCAGCCTGCAGATCAGCTACACGGGCGCGCCGATCGATCACGCGGGGCTGCTGCGCTACATCATCTCGTTCCGCAATCACACGGGGTTCCACGAGCAGTGCGTGGAGCGCATCTTCGCCGAGATCCTCGCGGCTTGCCGCCCCGTGAAGCTGGCCGTCTATGCGCGCTATACGCGGCGCGGCGGGCTCGACATCAATCCGTTCCGCACCAACTACAACCAGCCGCTGCCGGACAACGCGCGCACGGCGCGGCAGTAGGCAGGAAGCGTCAAAGCGGCGGACGCCCCGTCACCTCGGCCACCCGCGCCTCGAGTTGCGAGAGCGCATCCGAGAATGCTTCGAGCGCGGAATCGGGCAGCGCGCGCAGGGTTTCGTCGAGAAACGCGTCGCGGCGCGGCAGATGCGCGGCGAGCGTCGCGCGGCCCGCGTCCGTGAGCGCGAGGGCCAGCACGCGGTTGTCGCGCGCGTCGGGCGTGCGCGTGATCCAGCCGAGGTCTTCGAGGGCCTTGACCTGGCGCGTCAGCGCGCCGGGATCGATCTTGAGCGATTCGACCAGCGCCTTTTGCGAGGCCGCGCCGTCGTGCTCGGACAGCTTCAGCAAAATCCGCCAGCGCGGCAGCGGCAGCCCGACGCTGCTCTCGAAGCCGGCCATGAACGCACGATAGGTGCGGCCGAATTGCTGCAATAGCGCGACGCGGTCCAACGCTTCCATCTACCCTCCTCGCTTCGGGAAATCGAAACCGTGCGCGCCGCGCCTCATTCGGCCGGCGCGACGGTTTCGCGCGCGCGGCGCAGTTCGACATGCGGCACGCGGCGGCTGCGCCAGATCGCGTATGCGAGCACGGCCACGCTGACCGCGAGGCCGGCGTGAATCGCGCCCACCAGGGACG
>CAUPOD010000502.1:0-2558 GCA_963512745.1 uncultured Burkholderia sp.
CTCCCGTACTGGTCGTACTACATGCATCAAGGCATGATCAGCGCGCTGACCATGCAAGGCGTGGTCGGCTATTTCCGCCACGCGGGCGCCAATCTCGAACAATTGAGCTGGCTGCCGCTCGCCATGGCGCCGTGGGTCGGCAAGTTCCTATGGGCGCCCTGGTGCGAGCGGCATGCGCTGGCGCTGCGCGGCAACCGCTATCTCGGCAGCCTCGTCCTGCTGCAACTGGCGATGGCCGCATCGGTCGCGGCGATCGCGCTGCTGTCGCCGACGCGCGCCCCCGCCGCGATCGTCGTCGCGCTCACGCTGCTCGCCTGCCTGTCCGCGAGCCACGGCATCTATGCGAACGGTATCGCGATCCGCACCACCGATACGCGCAGCCGGCCGCTCGCCAACGTCGCGCAGGTCGGCGGCAGCTACCTCGGGATTCCGCTCGGTTCGTTCGTATTCCTGTCGATTGCCGCGCATGCGGGCTGGCGCGACGGGTTTCTCGCCATCGCGGGGCTATCGCTATTGCTGGTGCTGCCGTCGCTGCTGATCCGTCTGCCGACGCCAGCCGCGCCCGCCGACGCGGCGCCGCCGCGGCTCGGCTGGCACGAACTGCACGGCATCGGGCCGGCCCTGGCGCTGACCGCGATCTATCTCGTCGCGATTCGCGGCATGATGGCTCTGCAAACCGTATTGCTCGTCGATGCCGGGCTGAGCCTCGACACGCTCGGCGAAGTCATCGTCGTCTATAGCACGCTCGCGAGCGGGATCGGCATCGCGCTCGGCGGTTGGGCCGCGCGCCGCTTCGGCGCATGGCGCTGCGTGCTGCCCGTGATGAGTGTGTTCCCGCTGCTCGCGGGCGCACTCGCGCTCGGCTATGCACGCTTCGACGCGTATGCGTGGATGGTCGCATTCGCGTTCGTCAACGTCGCAGCCTCGGCCGGCTTCGTGACGCTCTACAACGTGCTGATGAGCCTCGCGCGCCCGCATCAGCCAGCCTCCGACTACGCGCTGTTCCAGTCCACGGACATGGCGGTCGGCATGCTGACGTCGATGGCCGTACTGCGCATCAGCTACCACACAGGCTACCAACCGGTCCTCGCGCTGCTCGCCGCGCTCGGCGCCGTCAGCCTGTGGCCCGCCCTGCGGCTGTACCGCCGGATCGCCGCCGCGCATCCGGCCGCCGCCCAAGAATGTTCTTCGAGACCCGATCATGCATAACACCACCGATACCGGCTGCCTGGCCGGCCCGCTCGACGCGCTGCTCGCCGCGCACTATCCGAACTGCGAGCCGATCGCCGTGATCGGCCATGCCTGCCGCTTTCCGGAAGCGGACGACAGCGAAGCGTTCTGGCGCAATCTACTCGACGGCACGGAATGCAGCCGCCGCTTCACGCGCGACGAGCTGCTCGCGGCCGGATTCGCCGCGGCCACCGTCGACGCGCCGAACTTCGTCAACGTCGGCACCGTCGTGCGCGACTCCGATGCGTTCGATGCCACGCTGTTCGGCTATTCCCGTCAGGAAGCCGAATCGATCGATCCGCAGCAACGGCTGTTCCTGCAGATCGCGTGGCATGCGCTCGAACACGCGGGCTACGCGCCGCGCGGCGTGCCGCACCGTACCGGCGTGTTCGGGGCTTGCCGCGTCAGCACGTATCCGGGGCAGGCGCCGCTGCGCGTCGCCGAGATCGCGCAGGTCGCCGGCCTGCAATCGCTGATGGGCAACGACAAGGACTATCTCGCCACGCGTGTCGCCTACAAGCTGAATCTGCGCGGCCCCGCGCTCGCGGTCCAGACCGCCTGTTCGAGCTCGATCGTCGCCGCGCATCTCGCATGCGAAAGCCTGCGCGCCGGAGAATGCGACATGGCCGTCGCAGGGGGCGCCGCCGTGTCGTTCCCCGAGCACGCCGGCTATCTGCATCAGCCCGGCATGATCTTCTCGCCGGACGGCCGCTGCCGCCCGTTCGACGCCGACGCGCAGGGCACGTACGCGGGCAGCGGCGTCGGCGCGGTCGTGCTGCGGCGGCTGCGCGACGCGTTGCGCGACGGCGATCCCATCGTGGCCGTGGTGCTCGGCAGCGCGCTCAACAACGACGGCGACCGCAAGGCCGGCTACACCGCGCCGTCCGTCGCCGGACAGCGCGACGCAATCCGCGAGGCACTGATGCTGGCCGGCGTCGACAGCACGCAAGTCGGCCTCGTCGAAGCACACGGCACCGGCACGCCGCTCGGCGATCCGATCGAAGTCGACGCGCTGCGCGGCGCGTTCCACGCGCCGGGCGACGGACCGGCATGCGCGCTCGGCTCGGTAAAGGGCAACCTCGGCCACCTCGATACGGCGGCCGGCATCGCGAGCCTGCTGAAGGCGGTGTTGGCCGTCGAGCGGCGCGCGATTCCGCCCAGTATGCATTTCAACCGCCCCAATCCCGCGCTCGCGCTCGACGCCAGTCCGTTCTACGTGCCGACCGACACGTGCGCGTGGAACGACGCGACGCGCATCGCAGGCGTGTCGGCGTTCGGTATCGGCGGCACGAACTGCCATATGGTCGTCGCGTCGCTGCCCGATACCG
>CAUPOD010000503.1:0-2549 GCA_963512745.1 uncultured Burkholderia sp.
GCGTGATCCTGGCCGGCCGGCTGCGTGAAGCCTTCGCCGATCACGTTGCCGTCGTGGCCGACGATCACGCAGCCGACGCGCGGGTTCGGCGTGGTCGTGTACATGCCGCGCGCGGCCAGTGCGAGCGCGCGCTGCATGTGCGCGAAGTCGATTTCCGAGAACATCGGTGCGGGGTCCGTGCGCGCTTAAGCGGCGAGCGCGGCGAACGCGCCGCGCGCGGCGTCGAGCGTCGCGTCGAGCACGGCATCGTCGTGCGTGCTCGATACGAAGCCGGCCTCGTAGGCCGACGGCGCGAAATACACGCCGGCATCGAGCATCAGATGGAAGAAGCGGTTGAAGCGCGCGATGTCGCTCTTCGTGACGTCCGCGAAGCTGCCCGGCACGCGCTCGCTGAAGTACAGGCCGAACATCGAGCCGATCGCATCGGTCGAGAACGGCACGCCGGCGTCCTTGGCCGCGTCGGCGAGGCCGTCGGCCAGGCGTTTGGTGCGCGCGGTGAGCGTTTCGTAGAAGCCCGGCGCCTGAATCAGCTTGAGCGTGGCGAGGCCCGCCGCGACCGCGATCGGATTGCCCGACAACGTGCCGGCCTGATAGACGGCGCCGAGCGGCGCGAGATGGGCCATGATGTCGCGGCGTCCGCCGAACGCGGCGGCCGGCATGCCGCCGCCGATCACCTTGCCGAGGCAGGTCAGGTCGGGCGTGATGCCGTAGTGCGCCTGCGCGCCGCCGAGCGCCACGCGGAACCCGCACATGACTTCGTCGAAGATCAGCACGGCGCCGTGCTTCGTGCACAGCGCGCGCAGCGCGTTCAGGAATTCGGGCGTGCCGCGCACGAGGTTCATGTTGCCTGCGACCGGCTCGACGATTACCGCCGCGATCTCGTCGCCGAACGACGCGAACGCTTCTTCGAGCATCGCGACGTTGTTGTATTCGAGCACGGTGGTGTCTTTCGCGACTTCGGGCGGCACGCCGGCCGAGGTCGGATTGCCGAGCGTGAGCAGGCCCGAGCCCGCCTTCACGAGCAGGCTGTCGGCGTGGCCGTGATAACAGCCCTCGAACTTGACGATGCGGTTGCGGCCCGTGAAGCCGCGCGCGAGACGCAGCGCGCTCATGGTCGCCTCGGTGCCGCTCGACACCATGCGCACCTGCTGCATCGACGGCACGAGTTTGATGATTTCCTCGGCGATTTCGATCTCGGCTTCCGTGGGCGCGCCGAACGAGAAGCCGACGGGCCGCGCGCGCGCCACGGCCGCGAGCACGTCCGGATGCACGTGGCCGACGATCATCGGCCCCCACGAGCCGATGTAGTCGATATAGCGCTTGCCGTCGGCGTCCCACATGTAGGGGCCTTGCGCGCGCTCGATGAAGCGCGGCGTGCCGCCGACCGAGCGGAAGGCGCGTACGGGCGAGTTGACGCCGCCCGGAATGCTTTGCTGGGCGCGTTCGAAGAGGATCTGATTGTTCGACATGGGGCTGATCGGCGAGGAGGGCGGCACGGCCGGGCTGTTCGACCCGGCGGCGTGGCAGAGACTGCGGCGCCGGCCGCGTGGATATGATGCTCCGATTGTACCGGAGAGGCGGGCGCGGCGCCCGGGGGAGGCCCGAGGCAGTCGTTGCGGGCGCTAACGCTGCGGCAGCGGCAACGGCGGCGGTTTGCGCTTGCCCGTCAGTTCGGCCCAGCGTTTTTCGAGCGCGCCTTCGACCATCGGCTTGATCGAGGTGCCCGAGGTCTGCGCGTCCCAGGTCTGCACCGAGAACGGGTGGACGCGCAGCGCGTCGCGCGGAATCACGACTTCGCTGTGCGCGTCCACGAGCCAGTCGAACACGAAGTTGATGCACAGCCGGTAGCCGCGTTTGTAGTTCGAGTTGACTTCCTCGTAGGGCGCGCTCGTGGCGTACCCGGAACCGAACAGGCCCTTCGGCTCCTGCGCGACGCGGTTCAGGAACACGCGGTCGCCGGGCATGATGCTGCGCGAGAAGCCGCAGCCCCATGCGTCCGCGACGGCCTCGCCGGCCTGCACGCGTTTCGCCATCTCGGGCAATTCGGGCCACGGCCATTTCTTGGGGCTCCAGATCAGCAGAAAGGCGGTCATAGGCGGTCGGCGCGCGAGCGGAAGATGAAACCGAGAGCTTAACCCGGCTGCAGCGTGGCGGGGCGGCGCGTACAATCGAGCGCCATAACCCAGTCCGGCCGTGCCTGCGCGCCGGGCGCTTTCCGCCATTTCTCCATGTCCCAAGGCCGTACCGGCCGGCCCGACGGCCGCCTGATCCTGCTGCTCGGCGCGCTTGCCGCGTGCGGGCCGATCTCCATCGATATGTACTTGCCGAGCCTGCCTGCGATCGCGGCCGGCTTCGGCGTGTCGGCCGCAGCCGCGCAGGCGACGTTGACCGGCTTCATGGCCGGTTTCTCGATCGGCATGCTGTTGTACGGCCCGCTGTCGGACACGTACGGGCGCCGCCCGGTCCTGCTCGGCGGCATCGCGTTGTTCACGCTCGCGAGTCTCGCGTGCTGCGTCGCTTGGTCGATCGGCACGTTGACCGAGATGCGT
>CAUPOD010000504.1:0-2546 GCA_963512745.1 uncultured Burkholderia sp.
ACTCCTGTTCGTTGTAGTAGCCCGTATGGTCGCCGTACGGGCCTTCGAGCGCGTGCTCGTAGGCGGCCGACGCCGTGTTCGCCGGGCGCGGCGGCGCGCCGGGCGGCAGGTCGCCGGGCGCGCCCTGCTGCGGATAGATGAAGCCTTCGAGAATCATCTCGGCGCGCGCGGGCACCTGCAGCATGTCGAGGCCGGGCGTCAGGCACTTCGCGAGTTCCGTGCGCGAGCCGCGCAGGAGTCCCGCGAACTGGTATTCGGACAGCGTGTCGGGCACGGGCGTTACGGCGCCGAGCGTGGTGGCCGGATCGGCGCCGAGCGCGACCGCGACCGGGTAGGGCTGGCCAGGGTGCTTGAGCGTGAATTCGCGGAAGTCGAGCGCGCCGCCGCGATGCGCGAGCCAGCGCATGATCAGCTTGTTGCGGCCGATCAGCTGCTGGCGGTAGATGCCCAGATTCTGGCGCGGCTTGTTCGGCCCGCGCGTGACGGTCAGCCCCCAGGTCACGAGCGGCGCCGCGTCGCCGGGCCAGCAGGTCTGGATCGGCAGCTTATATAGATCGACGTCCTGAGCATCCCAGACGATCTCCTGGCACGGCGGCGCCGACACGGTCTTCGGCGCCATGTCCCAGACCGCTTTGGCGAGCGAGAGCAGCTTGCCCGCGTCCTTGAGGCTCTTGGGCGGATCGGGTTCCTTGAGCGCGGACAGCAGGCGGCCGATGTCGCGCAGCGAGGCGAGGGCGCCCGTATCGTCGGCGTCGACGCCCATGCCGAGCGCCACGCGCCGCGGCGTGCCGAACAGGTTGGCCAGCACCGGATATTTATATCCCGTCGGCGCCTCGAACAGCAGCGCTGGGCCGCCGGCGCGCAATACGCGGTCGCACAACTCGGTCATTTCGAGCACGGGCGAGACCGGCTGGGTCACGCGGCGCAGTTCGCCGCGCGTTTGCAGACCTTCGATGAAATCCCGTAAGTCTTTGTATTTCATATGATTTATTGTTAGCCCACAGGCTGCCGGGCGGACAAAAAGTCGTATACCTACGACGCTAAGATGACAATTCTACCTGCCTCAAGCAATTTCTCGACCAAACCGGAGCGGTGCCCTCAATCGCCCGTCAGCCTTGAAACCACGCGGCTCAGCGGGCGCGCACCCCGGTTTTTCATTACTTTTTGTTATGATTTTGCGTTTTTATAGTGTTGACGAACTATAAAACCCTGCCTAGAATCCGCTCACACTGCTACCGGGACTCAAGTCTTGAGTCGTCTTTCCGGGTATATAACGACGCACTGCGTCGCCGTCGGCCGCCCATTCGCGCGATGCCCCGACGGTAAGTTTGTCGATCTCGTCGGCGTTGAACGCAACGCTGATTTTTTTTTGCGGGAGCTGAACGCGCCCACCCCCCTTTGCCGGGTGCGTTCCATTTCACCAGCTCCGAACGGTCTATACACCGTTTCTCCGACGCCGCTTGCGTTCCAGCGTGACGCGCGGTGTCCTGATTCTGCGGCCCAGCCCGGGGTCCCGCTTGCGGGAGGGATGTGGCTGCGCGAATCATGTTCATGGGAGAACTGAATGAACGCTTTGTTTTCGTGGCGCCCCAGCCAGCAACATGCGCAAGCTTTGCGTACCGTGCTGCGCCGGGGAACGCGTGCCAGTCATCATATGTTCAGCGTGGTCGGTTGCACGGCCGTCGCGGCGGCGCTCGCCATGTGGCTGATGCCCGACGTGCGCGGCGCGCTCGCGGCGCGTGCGATGCCGCTGTTGTCGGCCGCCGTGCAGGCTGGCCCGGAACGTCTGCTGACCGGTCACCCGCTGCCGACCTTCGGGCCGGCGGACGCCGCCCAGCAATCCGTGCCGCAAGACGCCGACGCGCTGCAGCCGACCGCTTTCCATCCCGCGCAACAAACCCAAGACGCGCCGGCTCAGGCCGCTGCGCAGGCCGTGGCCGTGCAGGCCGCATCGCAAGCCGCCCAACTGCCGGCCGTGCAAGCCGCCGCGCCCGTGGCAACCGTATCGCATGCCGCCTCGCCCGTTTCGCTCGCGCAGCAGATTCCGACGCGCCAGGTGGCCGTCGATGCGCGCGACAACCACGCCGCCGTCAGCGCGCATGCGCAGGCGCTCGTGGCCGATTACATCTCGCGCCGCTATCACGTGGCGTCCGCGCCCGTGGGCTCGCTCGTCGATGCCGCGTTCCAGACCGGCCACGCGGTCAATATCGACCCGCTGCTGATCCTCGCCGTGATGGCGATCGAATCGGGCTTCAACCCGTACGCCGAAAGCGGCGTGGGCGCGCAGGGCCTGATGCAGGTGATGTCGAAGGTGCATTCGTCGAAGTTCGCGTACTTCGGCGGTCCGTCGGCGGCGCTGTCGCCGTTGGCCAACATCCAGGTGGGCGCGCTCGTGCTCAAGGATTGCGTGGCGCGCGGCGGCTCGGTTGCGAGCGGCCTGCGTCTGTACAACGGCGCGACGACGGACGACGGCGGCTACGGCGCCAAGGTGCTCGCCGAGCGCGAGCGTCTGCGCAGCGCGGCGCGCGGCGCCAAGACGCCGGTCG
>CAUPOD010000505.1:0-2533 GCA_963512745.1 uncultured Burkholderia sp.
CCTCGTCGCTTTCGTATTCCGCGCGCGCCGCCAGCGCGAGCGTCAGCGCGTCGGCGACGCGGCCGCTGCGTTCCAGTACGCGAATGCGCCGGTGACGGCTGCCGGGCCACGCGCTGCGCGCATACGCGTCGAGCGCGAGCGGCCATGCTTCGCGTTTCTCGCCGGCCTGCCCGAGCGCGAACAGCAGTTTCGCGCGGCGTACGCCGAGCCACGGCTGTGCGCACTCGACCGCATCCGCATGCGCGAGCAACGGGTCGAGCGGCAGTTCGCCGGGCCACACGGCGAGCGCGTCGCGGCATGCATGCAGCGCGAGGTACGCATCGACGTCCGCGCGGGTCTGGAACGCGCGCGACGACGGCGCGAGCGGCACCTGCTCGTACTGAAACACGCCGAGATCCGCGAGCACGAATTCGCTCCAGTCCTGGCGCAAGTTCCCGAAGAACATCAGGCGCAGGCGTTCGCACAGCGGGGCAGCCGTCACGCGCAGCACGCGGTCGGCGCTGGCGGGGACCCAGGCGGAAAACGGTCGAGCGAATTCGGCGCGTTCGTCGGCCGCGTCGCTTGCGCCGGTTTCTCCGCCGAGCGCGTCGCGCACGGTGTCGAGCCAATCCTGCTTGCGCGCGGACGCGCATGCGGCGAGCGCGGGGAACATCTGCGCGAGTTCGCTCTTGGCGGTCAGCGCGAACAGTTCGTCGAGCGTCAGCTGCGGCGCGGCATCGACCCAGCCGAGCGCGGCGAGCGGTGCCGATGCCGCGAGCGGACAGCCGATCTCGTCGTAGGCGAGCTTGCTCGCGCGAAAGTTCGGCCCGCGCCGCATCAGCATGCGCACGAGCAGCGCGCGCGACGCCTGGGGCAACGCCGCGAAGCCGTGCACGAACGCGCGTTCATCGTCGGCGAGCACGTCGTCGTAGCTGGCGGCCAGCCATGCGAGCGCGCGCTCGAAGTTGGTCAGGTAGTAGAACGCGTCGGGCGGCGCGAGAGTGGGCGGCGGGGCGGGCATGCTAACACTGTATATATATCCAGTGCCGTATGATAGCAAACGCCGTGGGCCGAGAGGCTGGGTGCTGGGTCAGCTTTGAAGACTCAGCAGATGCTTCTTCTTAGCGGACGCCGAGCTTCTGCGACACCACCCAGACGATGGGATCGGACATGGAGCACTCCGTGGAACCGGCTTCGCTCGATGTGATGACCTCGATCACGCGTCCACCGTGCTCGCGGAAGGTGATGTCGTAGACGTCTCGCCAGAGGTCCTTGCCGATCTTTTCCGAACTCAGACGAACCGCATGGGTTTTCGATTCGTCGAGCTTGGTCGGATCGGTTATCCCCGCATTCTTCAGGTACACGATTGCAATATTCGTCGGCCAGCCTTTGCATCCGGGAGGCGAACCCGCGAGGCAAATAGATGGCAGCGATAGCGCAAAAGCGGTGGCGAAAATGATGGCTTTCATTGGATCACGATAAGCGTACGATCACCGCTCGCCCAGATACGTTGTCGATTATGCATGCCGGTAATGATGCAGCCATTCGAGGCCTTTCCTGGATGTCGAGTGCTATCGCCGTGAATCAGAAATTCCGAGCGGCCGAACGTGGCCGTGCCGGCTTGCGGCGTGAGCCGCAGCGCGTAGGGTCCGGCGTGAGCATGGGTGAAAGGACGGCTGACGGTCCATGTGCCCCGAGGAATTGGGCCGATTTTCTCCTGCGTCTGAGCGCATGGGTTATTTTTTCCCGCCCCGAAGCCCGAGTACGCGGCAGGCGTGAGCGCTTTTCCATCACGAGATATCCCACCAGTCGCCTGACTATATGTCCACGGCATCAGCTGACCTCCATTCGCGAAAAAGTCATATTAATGGTGCTGGCTTCCGGGGCGTTCCGTCTTGAAAATCGCATTGGTCCAGTTTCTTGATATCGGAAGGGCACACGTCTCGACCTAGGGATTTTCTCTATGGCGAGCACCCGCCTCGAAGCGCACTATCCATCCCATTCATGGAACCGGTTCCATAAACGGAAATAAGGGCAGAAATGGCGGAGATCGTGATCGTGGCGAGCGCATTCGGCGCGGACCGTGTACGCAAAGAAGGGCACCTCGGCTGCATCGGCGCGGCCGTGTCGGCCGGTGCGGCCGGCTTCGAGGTGCGGCGCGAATTGTTCGCGAGCGAGACGGCCGCGTCGCCGGTCGCGCTCGCCGCGCTCGGCGCGGCGCTCGCCGATGCCGGGCTTTGGTCCGTCTATTCGACGCCCGCCAATCTCTATACCGACGACGGCGCGCTCGACGCCGAAGCGCTGTCCTTCGGGCTGGCCGAGGCCGATGCGCTCGGCGCGCGCTTCGTCAAATTCCAGCTCGGCGGCTTTGCCGGCGACGCGCACGCGGACAAGCTCGTCGCGTTGTCGCGCGGCGCCCGCGCCCGTGTGCTGGTCGAGAACGGCCAGCTCGCGCTCGGCGGCTCGCTCGCGCAGTTCCGCGGCCTGTTCGCGGCGCTCGAAGCGGCCCGCGCGCGCGGCGCGCTCGGCATGACCTTAGACATAGGCAACATGC
>CAUPOD010000506.1:0-2513 GCA_963512745.1 uncultured Burkholderia sp.
TAAAAACAAACAGCCCGCGCGCGGCGCCCCCCCCCCCCGCCGCCGGAGCTTTACTGAAGTGCATCGCCCGCTCCTTCCCTGCTATCAGTAACCGCCCTTCTTGCCGATGCCGGCGTACGGGAAATCGTATTCGAGCGTGAACGGCTTGAACCACGGGCCCACGCCGGTTTCCTTGTCGGTATGGCGGCCGAACGACATGTGACCCATCTGCATCGGCGGCTCGACCGTCATCGACATGTGATACTTGCCCGGGCCGGCGAGCTTCACGTTGTCGCCGTAATGCGGGCCGTCGCTCGCGACCATCGGCATCAGGTCGCCCTTCTGGACATAGTTCGAACCCGGCTTGGTCAGCACGTAGTGGACCTGCAGATACGGCATCCAGTCGCCTTCCGCGAACCCGGTCGGGTTGTTCTTGACCGCGTGGATGTCGGCTTCGAGGTGGACGTCGGAATCCGACGCCTTGCGCATCATGCCTTCGGGCGCCATCGTGATCGGCTGCAGATAGACCGCGCCGATTTCCATGCCGCCCTGGATCGCGGGCTTGCCGAGCGGGGTTTCGGCCGCGCCGGCAGCCGACGCGAGCGCCGCTGCAACAGCCGCCACGGCGGCACGCACGATGTATCGATAAGCCTGAGTACGCATTCACACTCCTAATTGGGCAAAGGGGCGCCCGACTCCGGCCGGGCACGCCGTCTTTCGTGATTGATGAAGGTAACAACAATGATAATTGTTCTCAATACGGGAAGTATAGCTTATTTGCGCCCATTTTGAGACGAGGGCTATTTCCTCAGACGTGCTTCGTCACGCGCGCGAACTCCGTCCCTTTCACGGCCTCGGCCAGATAGTCGACGAACGACGCGATGCGCGCCGAAATCGCGGTATTGCGGTAGTAGACGGCATTGATGGGCTGCAGGACTTCCTGCGTCTGACGCGCGAGGACCTGCACGAGCCGGCCGTCGCGGCGGTCGCGCCCCGTCATGAAATCGGACAGGCAGACGATGCCCGCGCCTTCGAGCGCGAGCTGCCGCAGCGTCTCGCCGCTCGAGGACGCGATGGACGGCTTGATCCGGTACGGCTCGGCGTCGGGCCCGAGCAGCGGCCACACGTTCAGCGATTCGGGCTGCGTGAAGCCGAGCAGCGAGTGCCGGGCGAGATCGTCGACGCGCTTCGGCTGGCCGTGCTTGGCGAGGTATTCCGGCGCCGCATACAGGCGCGTGCGGCTGCAGCCGATGGGCCGGCTGTGCAGCGTCGAATCGCGCAGCTTGCCGATCCGGATCGCCATGTCGGTGCGGCGTTCGAGCAGATCGATGAAGCCCTCGTTGCTGTTCAGCTCCAGTTCGACCTGCGGATAGCGCGCGCGGTAGCCCTCCACGAGCGGCACGATCACGTGCAGCATGAACGGCGTCGCCGCATCGATGCGCAGGCGCCCCGACGGCCGCTCGCGGCGCGCGGCCATCTGCTCCTCGGCGCTTTCCACCGAATCGATGATGTCGCGCGCGTTCTGCAGGAACGCACGACCTTCCTCCGTGAGCTCCATACGCCGCGTGGTCCGGTGCAGCAGCGTGGTGCGCAGCTTCTCCTCGAGCCGTCCCAGCGTGCGGCTCGTGCCCGACACGGTCTGGCCCAGCTGCTCTGCGGCGGCCGTCAGGGAGCCCGTATCGACCACGGCGACAAAGGTCTGCAGTTCGTCCAGGGTCACGTTCATATTTGATTCCGAATCAATAGTCTTTCCTTTATAAACGACTTTTTCCGCAAAAGTAAAGCAGGCACACTTCGGCCATTCACTCAAGCGGAGGCTTCACCCTCATGACTCGCTCAGACACTCTCGCGCCGGCCGGCAAGTCCGGCGCCACCCTGCCGCTGCTGGCTCTCGCGCTCGGCGCGTTCGGCATCGGCACCACCGAATTCTCGCCGATGGGCATGCTGCCCACGATCGCCGAAGGCGTGCACGTGACGATCCCGACCGCGGGCATGCTCGTCAGCGCCTACGCGATCGGCGTGATGATCGGCGCGCCGCTGATGACGCTCGCGCTCGCGCGCTGGTCGCGGCGCACCGCGTTGATCGCGCTGATGAGCATCTTCACGCTCGGCAACCTGCTGTCCTCGCTCGCGCCCGACTATACGACGCTGCTGCTCGCGCGCCTCGTCACGAGCCTCAATCACGGCGCGTTCTTCGGCATCGGCTCGGTCGTCGCGACGAGCCTCGTGCCGCGCGACAAGCAGGCCAGCGCGGTCGCGTTCATGTTCGCGGGGCTGACCATCGCGAACGTCGGCGGCGTGCCCGCCGCCACTTGGCTCGGCGAGACCATCGGCTGGCGCATGGCGTTCGCGGCGACGGCCGGCCTCGGCGTGCTCGCGATGCTCGGCCTGCTGATGGCGCTGCCGCGCGGCGAAGCCGGAAAGCGGCCCGACGTGCGCAAGGAGCTCTCCGTGCTCACGCGCCCGACCGTGCTGCTCGCGCTGGCCACGACGGTGCTGGGCTCGGGCGCGATGTTCACGCTCTACACCTACAT
>CAUPOD010000507.1:0-2508 GCA_963512745.1 uncultured Burkholderia sp.
GGCAGTTCCCGCCGCTGTCCAGCTGGCCGCTCGTTAAGCGGCCAAGTCCGAGCCGGCGTGCGCCGGCTCGGCACTCAAGGTTTCAAAACCTCAAGGCAGCATCCGCTGCAGCACGTGGTCCTTCAGCACCACGCGATGGAACAGCGCGGCGCCGACGTGCAGCACGATCAGTGCGAACAGCACCCACGCGAACGCGCTGTGCAGATTGCCGATCGCGTGTCCGACCGGCGAACCGGGCCTTGCGAGCGCCGGAAACGTCACGCCGAACACGCCGATCGGCCAGTCGCGCACCGACGAATTGAGCCAGCCCAGTACCGGCACCGCGATCAGCGCCGCATAGAGCGCGCCGTGCGTCGCCTGCGAAATCAGTTGCAGCGGCTGCGCGAGCTGTTCGGGCGGCGGCCGGTGCGTGATGCGCCAGAGCACGCGTAGCGCCATCACGACGATGAGCGCCGATCCGACGCCGATATGCCACGCGATCTCGCCGTCGGGGATTGTGCCGCGGCGCACGTCGGGCATGGTCCAGCCGATCACGAACTGCGCGGCGACGAGCAGCGCGACGAGCCAGTGCAGCGCACGCGCGACTGCGTCGTACCGTGGAAGGGTTCGAGCGGGGGAGAGGGGCATGGTCAGGGTTTCCTTATGGGTTCGAGCCGGATCAAGCCGCATCCTAAGGCCGGATTCTTAAGGTTGAATGAGCGTCCGCGCAAGCCGCATTACGGCGTGTAACGCGTTATATCCCAACTATTGAGACGCGAGTTCAAATATTGTGAATTCGGCGCCCGCGCTCCTATAATTTTTTCCAACGGCCGGCGGCGGTATTGCCGGCGGCGAGTCCCGGCGCCGGTAGCGTCGGGCCTGCGAAAAAAATATTCCGGAGACAAGCCCGCCACGCGCGCCGCAAGCGCGTCGGGCGCCCAACCGCCATGACGAAAACGGCGCAATCTTCCACGCCGGCCGACGTGACCCGCCTGCCCGAGCCGGCGCCGCAGCTGCCCGGTACGCAGACGCTGCTGCGCGGCCTCGCGATTCTCGAAGCCGTGGCGGCCGGCGCGCGCGATCTCAAGCAGTTCGCGGCGATCCTCGGCACCACGCGCAGCACCACGCATCGCCTCGTCGCGAGCCTCGTGCAGGCGCGCTATCTGCGCCAGGTGCAAGGTGCGTATCTGCTCGGCCCGCGCCTGCTCGAACTCGGCGCGACCGCGCACGAGCAGATGCCGCTCACGGCCGTCGCGCGCCCGCATCTCGAGGCGCTCGCGCAGCGTACCCAAGACACGATCCATCTCGGCATCCGCGACGGCGACGACGTGCTCTACGTCGATAAGATCCCCGGCACGCGCGGCCTCGAAATGCGCTCGCGCATCGGCCACCGCATGCCGCTCGCCTCGACGGGCATCGGCAAGGCGCTGATGCTCGACCTCGCGCCGCAGACCTGGCGGGAGTTGTACGAAGCCGCGCGCCGCAGCTTGACGGGCGTCGCGTTCAAGCCCGATCACCGGCCCGCGCCGCCCGTGTTCCTCGAACGCATGGCCGACTATGCGAAGCGCGGCCACACGTTCGATCTCGAAGAAAACGAAATCTCGATCCGCTGCGTGGCCGCGCCCGTGCGCGACGCGAGCGGTGCGATCGTCGCGGCGCTGTCGGTCGCGAGCACGATTCCGTACATGCCGCTCGAGCGCATGGAGGAACTCGTGCCGATCGTGCAGGGCGAAGCGCGCGCGCTGTCCGAGGAACTGGGCTGGCGCGCGCAGCCGTCGGTACGGAGGATTCGGCGATGACAGGCACAGTGCAACAACAGCGTGCGCCGTCCGACGCGATCGCCGCCGCCGTGCTGATCGGACTCGATTGGGGCACCACGTCGCTGCGCGCCTATCTGTTCGATGCGGCCGGCGCTGTGTTGGACGAGCGCGAATCGGAAGCGGGCGTCATGAATCTGCCGGGTGGCCCGGCCGCATTCGGCGCCGCGTTCGAGGCCGTGTGCGGCGCGTGGCTCGCAAGCCGGCCGCAGTTGCCCGTGATCGCGGCAGGCATGATCGGCAGCGACCAGGGCTGGGTGCCCGCGCCGTACGTGTCCGTTCCCGCCGATGCCGCCGCGCTTGCGCACGTCCTCGTGCGTATGCGCACGCCGAACGGCGCGCCGCTCGCGATCGTGCCGGGCGTGCTCGAAGCGGGCGCGCTGCCGAACGTGATGCGCGGCGAGGAAACTCAGGTGGTTGGCGCGCTCGGCGACGGCATCGAAACCATGCTGATCGGTCTGCCCGGCACGCACGCGAAATGGGTGCTCGCGGAGGGCGGCCGGATCGAGCACTTCTATACGTTCATGACCGGCGAGATCTACGCCGCGTTGTGCAAGCACACGATTCTGGGCCGCACCATGACCGCCGGCGCGCCGTTCGACGCGGGTGCGTTCCTGCACGGCGTCGGCGTCGCGCGCGAGCATGCGGCGGCCGGCTTGCTCGCGACGGCGTTCAGCGCGCGCACGCTCGGCCTGACCGGGCAGCTCGACGC
>CAUPOD010000508.1:0-2507 GCA_963512745.1 uncultured Burkholderia sp.
CCGCCGACGGCGCCGGCCGCACCCTGTACCGGCGGCACGCCGAGCGCGGCGCCGGCCGCGGCGCGCGTCCGCTCGAATTCGCGTTCGAAATCGAAGGTGCGGCGCGCGCTCGACATCGCCATCACGACGCGCGTGCCGCCCGGCGTATCGGTGAACCAGAACCAGAGCCGGCGTTCGCGCACGTAAAACATCGCGAAGATGCCGGCCACGAGCAACAGACTGCCAAGATACACGAGGTTCTTGCCCGGCGCTCGCGTGAGCTGAAACACCGAGGCCTGCACCTGACGGAACGAATCGAGATGCAGGTAGACGGGCGCGCCGTAGAGAAAGCTGTCCGACAGCGCGTTCTGCGCATCCTCGATAAACCGCACATTGGCGGCATTCTGCTCGGCCGGCGCCTCGTGCGCGCGCTCGCGCGCCACTTGCCAGACATTCCACACGGCCCCTTCGAGCATTCGCATGAACAAGCTCGCGGCCTTCTGCTGCTCGCCGCCCGGCACCGAACGGTCGAGGAACACGGCGACGGCCTGGAACCCGCCGAGCGGCCGCCCGTCCGCGCCGACCGGGCCGGCGCTCGCGCCCGCGAACAGATCGAGCGCGCGCAACGCGCTTTCCTGCAGGCGCGCCTGCAACTCGGCGCCGCCGGCATTGCTGGCCATGGCTTGCGCCGCGAACCGGCGCGCCGCTTCGGCGCGTACGGCCGGGTCCTGCAATGCCGCGCGCAGACGCATCCATTCGCCGACGCTGTCGTCGGCGTCGGCCGGAATCCGCAGATAACGGAACGGGTCGGCCTCGCTGCTGCGTACGCCCGCGAGGAACTGGCGCGCGCCGTCGACCTCGACGGGCAGCATGTAGTTGTTGAACTCGAGCGCCTGGCCGTCGCGGCCGCGCACTTTGTATTGCACGGACGGCCCGACATTGTGCAGATCGAGCGGCTGCGAGGATTTCGCGCCCGAGCCGAGCCGCGCGTCGAGCATCGCCTTGAACGAATTCGAACCGGCGCCTGCGGCCGAACCCGGCGCAGTCACTGCACGCGCATCGGTCGTGCCGCCCGCATTCTTCGCATCCGAATTCGACGACAGGTTCTCGACGTTGATCGCGCGGAAATCGACGAGCTCGAGCCGCTCGCCGCTCGCGCCCGGCAGCGGCACCGCATCGCCGTTGACCGTGCCGTCCACGGGCACCGGCGTCGCGTCGGCGCCCGTCATCGGGTACGCGCTCATATGCATGAGCGAACCGCCGTCCTGAAAGCCCGATTGATAGATCGACACGCCGTCGTAGGAAAACGGCTGATTGACCGCGACGCGCGCCGGAATTCGCTTGCCGCTGGCCTTATCGATCACGACGATATCGCTCGCGAACAGCTTCGGCATGCCGGTCGAGTAGTAATCGACGATGAACTTGTCGAGCTGGATCGAGAACGGCAGATCCTGCACCAGCACGCCGCCCGGCTCGTTGATCAGCACCGTGGACACGTGCTGCCCCTCGGGCACCCACGCATTGCCGCGAAAACTCGGATTCGACGGCCCCAGGCGATGCTCGGGCCCGACGCGCCCGATCAGCCCGCGCGTATCGACCGGGCTCTTGCCGAACAGCCACATCTGGAATTTGATCGGCAAATTGCTGTCGAGCAGGCCGCCCACGCAGATCACGACGATCGCCAGATGCGCGGAGATATAGCCGAAGCGCGTGAGCGCACCGCGCTTGGCCGCGATCAGCGTGCCGCCCTGCGACTCGCGCACCACGAGCCCGTAACCGGCGCGCGCGGTCAGTGCCGTCAGCGTCGAGACCGCGCGCGAGCGTCCGGCGCGCCCCGCCACTACGAATTCGGCCTGATGCGGAAACGCGCGCAGACTGCTCTCGCGCACCTGATCCTTCCAGTTGCGCGTATCGGCCAGCATCTTCGGCGCATTGCGGATCAAGCACACCGAAACCGACGCCACGAGAAACACCAGGATCAGCACGAACCACCACGCGCTATAGACCGTATAGACGCCGAGCGCACGGAAGATGTCGGCCCAGAACGGCCCGAACTGATTCACGTAATTCGGATACGGGTCCGCTTGCGTGAGCACGGTGCCGACGATGCTTGCGATCGCAAGCACCACGAGCAGCGCGATCGCGAAGCGCATCGAACTGAACAACTCGAGCACCTGGCTCGCCGCGCGCCGGGCGGGGCGCGCGCGCAGATCCGGGGACGTCACGCTCATGCAAACTCCGGGGAATCAGTGCAGGCCGGCGATATAGTCGGCCAGCGCTTGAATTTCTGTATCGGACAAGCGCGATGCAATCTGGTGCATCGGCTCGCTGTTGTTGCGTGCGCCGGTCTGGAACGCGTGCAACTGCGCGGCAGTGTACTCGGCCCATTGACCGGACAGGCGCGGATATTGAACGGGCACGCCGCGGCCCGCCGGCCCGTGGCAGCTCGCGCATGCGGGCACCGCCTGGTCGGCGAGACCGCCGCGATAAAGCTTCTGGCCGAGCGGCAGCGCGGCCGCGTCGTGCGC
>CAUPOD010000509.1:0-2505 GCA_963512745.1 uncultured Burkholderia sp.
CCGAGGGGCGGCTGGTGCTCGATGCGGCGGGGCTGGGCGGCTTCGGCGATTTTCTGCCGGCGCACGGTGCGGGCGGGGCGGAGGAAGGGCGGGCGCCGCCGGTTGCAACGGCCGGCGGCACCGAATCGCTGACGCCGGCGCTGATGCGGATCAAGCGGGACCTCGGCGCGGACGTCGCGCGCGGCGTGGCGGACCGGGTGGTGCCCGGCATGGCCACGACGCTGCTGTCGGGGCTCTCGGACGGCGGTGCGGCGAGTGTCTCGGAGAAGATTCATGCGGCCGCGCGCTGGATGGAAAGCAACTGCGATCGCGCCGTGTCGATCGCGGACGCCGCGCAGATCGCGGCGATGAGCGAGCGCAATTTCCTGCGCCGCTTCAAGGAAGAGATGGGCGTGACGCCGTCCGACTATCTGCTGCAGGTCCGCCTGCGGATCGCCTGCAACTACCTGACCGAGACGGAACTGCCCGTCGACAAGATCGCCCGGCGCTGCGGGACCGGCAACGGCGACCGGCTCGCGAAGATCTTCCGCAAGCGCTGCGGCCTGTCGCCGACCGAATACCGCTCGCGCCACCGCGAATTCGCACCGATGTAACCCGGCTTCGGCGCCGATGCGCCGAGGCGCCCCGGAACGGTCCACACGCTTATCGTCGGACACGCTTGCGCAGCCGGGGCGATCGTCCGGATGATGATTCGGTATCCTATTCGACTGTCCGGAAACGCAAGTGGATTGGCAGATGCGCCGCCGGCGCGCGGCGTACGCTCAGTTCGTGCGTGGAGCGGGTGCGCAACCAGAGAGGTGAGCAGATGGCACATGTCCGTAAAGCGGTGTTTCCCGTTGCTGGGCTCGGTACGCGCTTCCTGCCGGCCACGAAGGCGAGTCCGAAGGAGATGCTGCCGATCGTGGACAAGCCGCTGATCCAGTATGCGGTCGAGGAGGCGATCGCGGCCGGCATCACGGAGATGATCTTCGTGACGGGCCGCAGCAAACGCGCGATCGAGGATCATTTCGACAAGTCGTACGAGGTCGAGGCGGAGCTGCTCGCGCGCGGCAAGACGGACCTGCTGAGGCTCGTGCGGGGTATCAAGCCGAGCCACGTCGATTGCTTCTACGTGCGCCAGCCCGAAGCGCTGGGCCTCGGACACGCGGTGCTGTGCGCGGAAAAGCTGATCGACGGCGAGCCGTTCGCCGTGATGCTCGCCGACGATCTGCTCGACGGCTCGCCGCCGGTGCTGACGCAGATGCTCGACGTGTTCCGCCATTACGATTGCTCGGTGATCGGCGTCGAGCGCATTCCGCCCGAGGCGTCGCGCTCGTACGGCGTGATCGACGGGCGCGCATGGGACGACCGCGTATTCCGGATTTCGGGCGTCGTCGAGAAGCCGGAGCCGGCCAAGGCGCCGTCCGATCTAGGCATTGTCGGCCGCTACGTGCTGACGCCGGAGATCTTCACGCATTTGCGCCGGCAGCAGCCGGGCGCGGGCGCGGAGATCCAGCTCACCGATGCGATTCAAGCGCTGCTCGCGCAGCAGCAGGCGCTCGCTTATCGATATGCGGGACAGCGCTTCGATTGCGGCAGCAAGCTCGGATATCTAAAGGCGACGGTCGAGTTCGGGCTGCGCCATCCGGAAGTCAAGGCGGCATTCGAGAGCTATCTCGACGAACGCTTTGCCGTGGCGGAAACGCTGGCATAGCGGCAGGCACTGGCGTGTGCCGCGCCGGCGACGGCGGATGCGGCGTACGGGGTACAAGACGACACATGCGGGGTCGGCGGCGCGGCGCGCTGCGTGCGCGTGCGCGCGGGGCCGGACAGACCGGATGTGCCAACACTTCGCCGTCTTCCGACGCGGCGCGCTTTCGGGCGCGCGGGCGTCCTATGATCGTGGCGGGGCGGGCAGGCGCAGCCGCGGCATCCCGGGCGGCGCGCCGGCGCCGCTGCCGTTTCGCCCATCCGCGTTCTTCGACGCATAGCCATCGCGAGTACCGCGCCCATGGCCAAACGGATCGTGATTCTGATCTTCGACGGCTTCCTGCTGTCCGGTCTCAGCGAAATCGCCGAGATTTTCTGCATTGCGAATGCGACGCCGGCCGTCGAGCGGCTCGCCGAACTGCCGGGTGCGGAGGCGTCCGTGAGCGGCACCTCCGTGAGCGGCACCTCCGTGAGCGGCACCTCCATAAGCGGCACCTCGGCTACCGGCGCCGCCGCATTCGAAGCGCACACGCGGGTCGCCGCGTATGCGCTGAGCGTGCTGTCGGGGACGGGCGGCAGCGTGGCGAGCAGTTGTTCGATGCGGGTGTTGTCCGACGCGCTGGACGTGCACAGTCTCGCGGGGTGCGCGGCGCTGTTCGTGGTGGGCGGTCCGGGCGTCGCGGCGGCGTGCCGCGATGCGGCGCTGATCCGGTGCCTGCGCGCCGCGGTCGCGGACGCGCAGATCGTCAGGGCGGTCGGCTCGGGCAGCGAAATCCTCGCGGCGGCCGGATTCGGCGACGAGGGGCGGCTCGGCTT
>CAUPOD010000510.1:0-2501 GCA_963512745.1 uncultured Burkholderia sp.
GACCTGCGGCGGCAGTTCGATCCACAGCACGTAGCCGCCCGTCGGGCTCGAGATTCGCGTGCCCTCGGGGAATAAACGCGAGACCATCGCGCGCATCAGGTTCGCCTGCTGCGCATACGACTTGCGCAGGCGCCGCAGGTGATGCTCGTAGCCGTCGCGCTCGAGAAACTCGGCGATCGCGAGCTGCGAAACCGACGGCGTGGTCAGCGTGTTCAGGAATTTGAGCTTCTCGACCTGGTCGCGGTAGCGGCCCGGCAGCGCCCAGCCGATCCGGTAGGCCGAGGTCAGACTCTTCGAGAACGAACCGCAGTGAAGCACGAGCCCCTTGCGGTCGTATGCCTTGAGCGTGCTCGGATGCGCATCGCCGAAATACAGCTCGTTGTAGACGCCGTTCTCGATGATCGGGATGTCGGCCTTGGTCGCGAAATCGACGAGTTCGCGCTTGCGCTCGTCCGGCATCTTGAAGCCGAGCGGGTTCTGGAAGTTCGGCATCACCATGCACGCGGCGATGCGCTGCGATTTGGCGATCGCGGCCAGCGCCGCGAGATCGATGCCGAACTCGGGATGCGTGGAGACCTCGATGGCCTTCATGCCCATGCGCTCGATCGCATGCAGCGCGGCATAGAAGGTCGGCGACTCGACCGCGATCACGTCGCCGGGCTTCGCGACCGCCTGCAGGCACAGGTTGATCGCCTCGGTCGCGCCGATCGTGACGATGATCTCGTTCGGATCGATGGCCATGCCGTTCTCGAGGTAACGGCGCGCGATCTGGCGGATCAGCTTCGGGTTGCCGGGCGGCAGCGCCTCGGTCATGCCCGACAGCGCCTTGTCGCGCCCCGCGGCATACACATAGCGGTTCAGCTTCTCGAACGGGAACAGCGCGGGGTCCGGGTACGGCGAGCCGAGCGGCACGGCGTCGTCGGAGCCGATCGCACGCAGCGTGGACAGCACGAGGCGGCTCACGTCGACCGACGACGAAATCGCGATCGGCTTGGACGCCTGCAGCTCGGGCATCTGCTGCGAACCGTTGACGCGCTGCAGCGTCACGAAATAGCCCGACTGCGGGCGGCTCTCGAGCAGCCCGCGGCTTTCGAGCAACAGGTAGGCGTGCAGCACGGTCGTGATGCTGAGGCGGTGCTGCTGGCTGGCCTGGCGAATCGACGGCACGCGATCGCCGTGACGATAGACGCCCTGGCGGATCAAGCGCTCGATGTCGTTCGCGAGCTTTTCGTAGAGCTTCATCGGCAGCCCTCTGTGTATTGCGCTTGCTTCACGTCCTACCTCCCCCGTGGGGCGCGCGACCCTCTAGCTGTACCCTACGCAGTCGCGCACTGTATTCTAAAACCCAGAGAGTACGAGCAGATTGTCCTCTTGAAGGCTCACACATTCCGCCAATCGAGAAGGATACAGTTTTATTTGAGCATGGAATTAGGGTACCTGTATACCTCATCTGTGACGGCACAGCGTCCGTCCCGCGTTCGCTGCGCCGCAGCGCTCGGCGGTTATACAATTCCGGCACCAAGCGGCGCGTGCCGCCCTTCCCCTACCTCACGGACCCGACGGAGAGAACTTTGACCTTCGACCTCGCCACCGCACAGCAGTACGTCATCACCCACGGCATCGAACTCGGCCTGCACCTGATCGCGGCGATCGCGCTATGGGTGATCGGCCGCCGCGTGATCCACTTCTGCAAGGGGCTGCTACAGGCGCTCATCAGGCGCAACTCGAAGCTCGACCCGATGCTCGCCGAGTATCTGTATTCGATCGTCAACGTGGTGCTGACGGGCCTGCTGGTGCTCGCGATCCTGCAGATCTTCGGGGTTCAGACGACGTCGTTCGCGGCACTGCTGGCGGGCCTAGGCCTCGCGATCGGCACGGCCTGGGGCGGCCTGCTCTCGCACTTCGCGGCGGGCGTGTTCATCCAGATCCTGCGGCCGTTCCAGATCGGCGACACGATCACGGCGGGCGGCGTGACGGGCACGGTCAAGGAACTCGGGCTGTTCGGCACGACGCTGATCTCTGGCGACAACGTGCAGACGCTGGTGGGCAACAACACGATCTTCTCGGGCAACATCTCGAACTACAGCGCGACGCCGTACCGGCGCGTGGACCTGACCGCGAAGATCGCCAACAGCGTCGATCCGACCGATGCGATCAATCGCCTGAAGGCGGCCGTGGCGACCGTGCCGAACGTGCTCAAGGACCCCGCGCCCGACGTCGGCGTGCTGCAGTTCACGCCGGAAGGCCCGCTGCTGTTCGTGCGGCCGTTCACGGCGCCGGCCAACTACTGGCAGGTGTATTGCGATACGCACCGCGCGATTCTGCAGGCGTTCCACGACGCGCATTACCCGATCCCGGCCACGCCCACGACGCCGGCCGCGCCCGCGGCACCGGTCGCGCAACCGGCGACGGCGCAATAACGGCTGGACGCACGGCCGCCGACACCCGCCCGCCTGGGCCGGTCAAAAGCACAAAGACTCCGGGGCCGCCTCCGCTCTCTA
>CAUPOD010000511.1:0-2500 GCA_963512745.1 uncultured Burkholderia sp.
ACGCTGGCGCGCGCCCGCGCTCGAATACGCGTCGAGCTTGCGCAGCACGGTTTCGAGGTCTTCGTACGAGTAGTGCAGCAGCGTGCCCTCGAGCCGCTGCACGGGGCCGGAGAACACGAGCCGCTCGTGCACGAGATCGTCGGAGAAACGCGCCGCGCCGCGCTTGAACAGGCGCGGAATCCAGTCCGGGTACCAGCCGCTGTGCTTGATCCATTGGCCGCAAAAGCTCGACAGGCGGTCCACCGCATAGACGTCGGCCTGCGGCGCCGCGATGGCCGCGCGGATCGACTGCGCGAGCTCGGGCGTGACGACCTCGTCGGTGTCGATCGACAGGATCCAGTCCGTGTCGAGCGCGTCGAGCGCACGGTTCTTCTGCGGGCCGAAGCCGGGCCAGTCGGTTTCCACGAGCACTTGCGCGCCGTGCGCGCGCGCGATCTCGGCCGTGCCGTCGCGGCTGCCGCCGTCGATCAGCACGATGCGGTCGGCGAACGCGAGCGCGTCGAGGCACTGCGCGAGGCGCGGCGCGGCGTTGAGGGCGATCAGGGCGACGCCGAGCGTGGGTTGGGCCATGTAACGTAGCGAAGCGGAAACGGGCCGGCAAAAACGGGCCGGAAGCGGTGCCCGGGAGTATACCCGTGCCGCCGCGCCGCCGCGTATCCGGGCGCTGCGCCGAGGTGGCGGGGCGGATCGGCGCGCAAGCCCGCCCCCGCTATAATTCAGGCTTCTGGCGGCAGTTGCCGAGGCAGCCGCGCCGCTCGCATCGAAAAGGATAGTTTTGAGCACGCAATCGAGTTTGAGAAAGACCGTAGGCGGCGCGCAGACCACGACCTCGGCCGTGGCCAAGCGGCTATGGCCCTATGTGAAGCCCGTGGTCGGGATGCTGCTGCTCGGCGTCGTGGCGATGGCTTGCAGCTCGGGCACCGACGCGCTGATCCCGATGCTGCTGAAGCCGCTGCTCGACCACGGCTTCGGCGCCAACGCGAGCCATCGCGCGGTCTGGTTCGTGCCGCTCGCCGTGATCGGCCTCGCGTTCGTGCGCGGCGTTTCGCAATACGCGTCGCAATATCTGCTGTCGTACGTATCGAACCGCGTTCTGCTGCGCATGCGGCTCGACATGTTCAATCGCCTGCTGCATACGAGCGCGTCGTTCTTCCAGCGCGAGACCGCGAGCACGGTCATCAACGCCGTGGTGTTCGAGGTCAACCAGATCCTCAACGTGCTCGTCGGCGTGATGGTCACGCTCGTGCGCGATTCGCTGACCGTGGTGTTCCTGCTCGGCTACCTGTTCTACCTGAATTGGCGCCTGACGCTGATCATCGCCGTGATCCTGCCCGGTATCGGCTGGCTCGTCAGCAAGATCAACCGCCGTCTGCGCCGTCTCGGCCGCGACCAGCAAATCCTGACCAACGAGCTTTCGTACATCGTCGAGGAGACCGTGGCCGGCTACAAGGTCGTCAAGGTCCACAACGGCGAGCCGTACGAGGCGCATCGTTTCACCGAAATGGCCAAGCGCCTGCGCGGCTACGCGATGCGCATGACGCTCGCGGGCGGGCTCGCGCAGCCGCTCACGCAGTTCCTCGCTTCGTTCGCGCTCGCGATCGTGATCACGATCGCCGTGCTGCAGTCGGCGCACGATCAAACCACGGTGGGCGGCTTCGTCGCGTTCGTCACGTCGATGCTGCTGATCATCTCGCCGCTTAAGCATCTGATCGACGTGAACCAGCCGCTGCAGCGCGGCTTGACGGCCTGCGAACTGATCTTCGGCCTGATCGACGAGCCGCTCGAACCGCAGGGCGGCTCGCGCAAGCTCGGCCGCGCGCGCGGCGAGATCGAGTTCGACCAGGTGCTGTTCGACTACCGCACGAGCGAGCGTCCCACGCTCGACCACATCTCGTTCAAGGTCGCGCCGGGCGAGATGATCGCGCTCGCGGGCCCGTCGGGCAGCGGCAAGACCACGCTCGTGAATCTGCTGCCCCGTTTCTTCGACCCGATGGGCGGCACGATCCGCGTGGACGGCGTGCCGATCGGCGAACTCGACGTGCACGATCTGCGCAGCCAGATGGCCCTCGTCAGCCAGGACGTCGTGCTGTTCAACGACACGATCGCGGCCAACGTCGCGTACGGCCAGACGCCGGACCGCGCGCGCGTGCAGGCCGCGCTCGAAGCGGCCAATCTGGACGACATGGTCGCGTCGCTGCCCGACGGGATCGATACGATGGTCGGCGGCAACGGCATGCGTCTGTCGGGCGGCCAGCGCCAGCGCCTCGCGATCGCGCGCGCGATTTACAAGGACGCGCCGATCCTGATCCTCGACGAAGCCACTTCGGCGCTCGATTCGGAATCCGAGCGTCACGTGCAGGCCGCGCTCGAACGCCTGATGGAAGGGCGCACGACGCTCGTGATCGCGCACCGCCTCTCGACCATCGAGCGGGCCGACCGCATCCTCGTGCTCGAACGCGGCCGCATCGCCGAGCAGGGCACGCACGAGGAACTGCTCGCG